>NZ_JBANFK010000006.1:0-241581 GCF_037861105.1 Rhizorhabdus argentea | reverse complement strand
CCCGGATGGACATAGCGGATCGCTGCGGGACCGGATAGCCGATTACGGGCGCGATCGGCGGCTCTTGGTGGAGCGGCGGTTTGCAATTGTTAACCAGCCCGGTTTTGTAGTTGATTCGGTTTATGCTATTGGATGGGATGCGCAGTTGCGTTGGGGGTTTCGGGGTAGTTCTTCATGTTGAAGGAAGCGGTTGCGTCCAAAGCTGCCAAGCTGCTCATGACCTGTGTCTGCCCGGTGGCGGGAACGACTGCCCTGAGCCTGGGCGTTCCCCAGGTTCGTGACGCGGTCTACAAGGCGACCCAGCCGCGCCAATATGCCAAGCCCAAGACGCGCGTGCGGCAGAGCGAGGGTGCGCCGACCGAAGTCGCGGTGAACGATGCCTGCCCGCCCGTCACTCCGTTCAAGATCGACAATCTGCCGCCCAGCAATCCGCCGAAGGACCCGCCCAGCGATCCGCCGAGCACTCCGCCGAACGATCCTCCACCGCCGCTGCCACCGCTCTTTCCCCCCAGACCGCCGGTCGTGCCGCCGTCGGGCGTGCCGGAGCCGTCGACCTGGCTTCAGCTGGTCATCGGTTTTGGTCTCATCGGCGGCATTGCGCGGGGTGCCTATCGCGAGAACCGACGTCGAACCGACGTCGAATCGGGGCGGTCCTGACATGTTCCATTTCTTGGAAGGAATGATATTGCGGTCGTCTACAGCGGTGTCGCGTTTTGACGTCGGAGTGGGGTCTTCATGCTGAAGGAAGCCGTCGCCTCTAAAGCTGCCAAGTTGCTGATGACCTGCGTGTGTCCGGTCGCCGGCACGACCGCCTTGACCCTTGGCGTCCCCCAGGTCCGGGACGCCGTCCACAAGGCCGTGCAGCCGCGCCAATATGCCAAGCCCAAGACGCGCGTGCGGCAGCTGGAGGAACCGGTCCAGGTGGCGTCGGCCGAGGACTGTCCCACGCTGACTCCTCTCGCCATTGCCGACGTGCCGTTTCAGGCCCCGAGCGCTTCACTGGCGACCGGCCAATCGCAGCTTGCGGAGGTGCCGCAGCCCGAGGCGGGCGTGCCGCTCACGCCCCGCATCTTCATTCCGCGCAACGATGGTCTGGCGGCGTCCGAGCCGGGCGGCGCGCCGGAACCTTCGGCCTGGGTGCAGCTCATCCTCGGCTTCGGCGTAATCCCCGGAATCCCTCGCGTCACCTATCGCAGGAATGAAGCCCGACCGAAGGGCGAGAAGACCCCGTCGTAAGTTCCTCGACCGGCCGGAGGCGGGCGGAGGCCGGTAGACGGAAACGGTTCAGAACGGCCTTTCCCCGATCACGTTGCCGCCTTCGCTGTAGCGGCAGACAAGGAAGTCATCCCGGTGGCCATGGGCGACCGCGCAGCCGACCGCGCGAGAGGAGCGCCACATCACCTGGGTGTAATGGCCGACATTTTCGAGATCGCCGCTGATGCTGTTGTTGGGGAAAATGCCGGGTTTGTAGTCACGTTTCTCGGAGACCCACAGGCCGATCATCGATTCCGGACCATAATAGCCTCTCGTCCCGGCCCATAGATTCTCACCCTGCGGATCGGTCTCGCCGGGCGGATCTTCCGAGTGCACCAGATAGCCCACGCGGACGAGGTGCTGCGCATAGACTTCGGCATCATGTGCCAGCAATTCGTTCCACGCCAGCGGCGCTATGCCGAGCGCGGCGCGTTCGCGGTTGTGCCCCGCGAGCAGCCGCTGTTCGAGATTGTTGTCGGGCCCGGTCGCGCCTTGTGCGAAGGGAGCGGCCAGCGCCAGCGCCAGCGCTCCCGCCAGTTTCATTGCCTGTGTACGCCTCAAGCCGAAAGCCATCGCATCGCTCCATCCGTCCGATGGGCTGAATGTTAGGAACTGTGACTTGCGGCTTGGTGTGAGAGAATGGTGACCGTGCCATTCAGCACTTTCAACCGGCCTTAGGACCCGGAGCCGCCGTTTCCCGGCCGGGCCGATGAAGATGTCAACGCGCTGTTTACCGTCGATGCCGCCGCTGATGCAGGCGGCGCGCTCGAATCATGTGGGTTGGTGCTAGGAAGGTGGGTACTGCGGGCCGGACTTTCCGGCTCGGGTTCGGCTATTGCCGCTTCCACGATTTTACCGCAGTTACCACGTCCTGCATGCCGTACCGGACTTTCACCGGCGCATCTCTCTCCTGCGAAGGCTCCGCTTGAGCGGATGTCCCTGCTGACGCAGCCCATGCTACTTACTAGAAGCTGCTTGGCCGTACCAGCGGACTTTGTATGAGCGCGTCTTTGCAAGCCCATGGCGCAGCATTATTCGCAAGGTGTTGCAGTCACGTCACGCTTTGCGCAACTATATGTTAGTGGGCGGCGCTGCTAGAAGCGCCCATCCTCGTACGCGCGGCTGATGTCCTCGCCCCAAGCGCCATGATAAAGTTCCAGCAACTGATCGGCCGGCGTCTTGCCGCTGGCGACGATCTCGCGCAGCGGAGCGAGGAAGCCGCTCTCGTCGTCGCCTGCGCCGTTCAGCCGTGCGCGAGCCTTGAGCCCGCTGGCAGCGATATCGAGTATGCTCGCGCCGAGTTGCTGGAAATCGCGGCCGCGCGGCCCCATGGCGCGCAGCCCCAGCCGCGGCACTTCGGCGCGGATGCGATGATGGTCCTCGATCGTCCAGTGCTTCACCTCGTCCCACGCCGCTTCCATCGCCGCGTCGTCGTAGAGCAGGCCCACCCAGAAAGCGGGGAGGGCGCAGATCCGGCTGTGCGGGCCGCCATCGGCGCCGCGCATCTCGAGGAAACTCTTGAGCCGAACTTCCGGGAAGGCGGTCGATAGATGATCGATCCAGTCGGCGATCGTCGGCTTCTCGCCGGGCAGCACCGACAGCTTGCCGTCCATGAAATCCCGAAAGCTCAGGCCCGATGCGTCGACATAACCGTCGCGGAACGCGAAATACATCGGCACGTCGAGCATATAGTCGGCGTAGCGCTCGTAGCCGAAGCCATCCTCGAACACGAAGGGCAGCATGCCGGTGCGGTGCGGATCGGTATCGGTCCAGATATGGCTGCGATAGCTGAGGAAGCCGTTGGGCTTGCCTTCGAGGAAGGGTGAATTGGCGAACAGCGCGGTCGCGAGTGGCTGAAGCGCTAGGCTGAGCCGGAACTTGCGCACCATGTCCGCTTCGCTCGAATAATCGAGGTTGGTCTGGATGGTGCAGGTCCGCAGCATCATGTCGAGCCCCATCGTGCCGACCCTCGGCATGTGGCGCAGCATGATGTCGTACCGGCCCTTGGGCATGATCGGCAATTCGGCGCGGGTCTTGTCGGGCCATAGGCCCAGTCCGAGAAAGCCGATGCCGAGTTTCTCGCCGATCGCCTTGACCTGATCGAGGTGGCGGCCGGTCTCGGCGCAAGTCTGATGGATATTGTCGAGCGGCGCGCCCGACAGCTCGAACTGGCCGGCGGGCTCGAGGCTGACATTACCGTCGCTGCCGGCCAGCGCGATGATGTTGTCGCCCTCATAGACCGGTTCCCAGCCATATTTGGTAAGGCCGATCAGCAGCGCATGGATGCCGCCGCGTTCCTCATAGGAGGGGGCGCGGTGCGAATCCTCGAAGAACACGAACTTCTCATGCTCGGTGCCGATGCGCCAATCCTGCTTCGGCTTCTCCCCGCCCGAAAAGACGGAGATCAGGTCGGCTTTCGACTCGATCAGCGGATCTTCGCCATCGGCTGCTTTGCGCGTGCTCATCGTCGCGCCCATAGCGAACCGATCGGTACGTGACTAGTGCCCGCTTCTCCGCAAAGGGGGTTACCGCCAGTCGCCGGCCAAGGCCATCCAGAGCGATACCGCTGCCGCCATCGCGGTATCGGCGCGCAGGATTCGCGGGCCGAGCGATATGCCGACGGTTTGGGGGATCGCCCGGATCGCCGCGCGTTCCTCGGCGGTGAAACCGCCCTCCGGTCCGATCAGGATCGCGGCCGGGCCCGGCTGCACCGCCCGCCCCATCGGCACGCCGCCTTCCTCGTCGGCGAAGATCAGGGCGCGGTCCTGGGGCCAGTCGCGCAGCAGGGTGGCGAGCTTTACCGGCTCGTCTAGGATCGGAAGGGCGGTACGCTCGCATTGCTCTGCGGCTTCGATCATATGGGCGCGCAGCCGGTCGAGGTTGAGCCGGTCGACGATCGTGCGCTGGGTGATGACGGGTCTGAGCCGCGCCACGCCGAGTTCGCAGGCTTTTTCCGCCATCCAGTCGATGCGCCCCTTCTTGACCGGGGCGGCCAGCAGCCAGAGATCGGGCACCGCTTCGCGCTCGCCGATCCGGCCGACGATGCGAACGTTCAGCGCACGCTTGCCGACCTGCTCGATCTCGGCACGCCATTCGCCCGTGCGGTCGTCGAACAAGGCGATGCCATCGCCCTCCTTGAGACGCATCACTCCGCTCAGATAATGCGCCTGGCCGCCGTCGATGGTCAGCGACAGGCCGTCCGACAGTGGTTGGTCGATGAACAGGCGGGTAAGGCTGGCGGGTGGCCAGGCGGGAGTGTTGGCCATGGGTCTTCCGAAGGTGGAGCTTTTCGCTTACCTGCCGTCCATGGCCGAGGAAGTCGAGGAAATCGTACCCGACAGCGAGCTTCGGGGCATGGCACTGCGGCTGCCGGCCGCGCTGCGGCCCTATTGGCTGCTCGCGCGATTCGATCGCCCGATCGGCAGCTGGCTGCTGTTCTGGCCCGGTGCCTGGGCGATCGCGCTGGCTGGCCGCGCGGTCGAACGCTGGGACCTGATCGGCTGGATGGCGCTCGGCGCGATCGTCATGCGAGGCGCGGGTTGCGTCTATAACGACATCGTCGACCGCGATCTCGACAGCAAGGTCGCCCGCACTGCGGCGCGGCCGCTGGCGAGCGGAAGGGTGAGCCCCATGGCGGCCTGGGCGTGGCTGGCCGTCCTGTGCCTCATCGGGTTGATCGTCCTGCTGCAGTTCAACCTGACGGCGGCCGGTGCAGCGCTGGCCAGTCTCGGCGCAGTCGCCGCCTATCCGTTCATGAAACGGATCACCTGGTGGCCGCAGGCCTGGCTAGGCATCGTTTTTTCGTGGGCCGCGCTGGTCGGCTGGCCGGCCGTCACCGGCAGGTTCGATCCGGCGCTGTGGCTGCTTTATGGCGGGTCGGTCTTCTGGGTGATCGGCTATGACACCATCTATGCGCTGCAGGATATCGAGGACGACGCACTGGCCGGTGTCAAGTCGTCGGCGCGTGCGCTCGGCCGGCATGCACGGAGCGGGGTCGCTCTGCTCTATGTAGTCGCGATCGCGTGCTGGGCGGCGGCACTGTGGCAGGTGCGTCCGCAGGCGCTGGGGCTGGCGGCGCTGATCCCGATCGCGGTGCATCTCGGCTGGCAGATCGCGGCGCTGGACCCGGCCGATCCCGCAGACGCGCTCGCCAAGTTCCGGGCGAACCGTTTCGCCGGTTTGTTGATGTTTCTGGCATGTTTCGTCGTGGGCGCGACGGCCTGACCCGTGTCGGGAGGATCAACGCGGAGGAGTTTACCCTTTGACCTTGAGGGGCGCCGTACTTAAGTCGCCTCCATGCTGAGCACCTCCGAAGCCGAAACCCGTACCGCCGATCTGGTCGCCGCCGCCCGCAAAGCCGGCGCCGATGCCGCCGATGCGCTCTATATCTGCAATGCCTCGACCCAGATTTCCGTTCGCCTCGGTGCGCTGGAGGATGTCGAACGATCCGAGGGCGAGGAGATCGGACTGAGGCTGTTCGTCGGCAGCCGCTCGGCCAGCGTGTCCTCGTCGGACCTGTCGGCCGAGGCGCTTGGTGCGCTGGTCGAGCGGGCGGTGGCGATGGCGCGCGAGGCGCCAGAGGATCCTTATTCCGGCCTGGCGCCCGAAAATCGGCTGCTGCGCGGCGCGGCGGTCGATGTCGACGGCGACGATCTGGCTGACCCAGCTCCGGCGGCGCTGCGCGAGCGTGCCGAAGCCGCCGAGGGTGCCGCCCGCGCCGTTTCGGGCATCACCAACAGCGAAGGGGCGGGCGCATCGGCTAGCCGCACCGTGATCGCGCTTGCCACCAGCGCCGGCTTTGCGCGCGGTTATTCGACCAGCGGCTATGGCTGCTCGGCCAGCGTGATCGCGGGCGACGGCGGCGGCATGCAGCGCGACTATGCCTATCACTCCGCCCGCCACCTCAGCGATCTCGAAGATGGGTCGGCGATCGGCACGCGTGCCGGCGAACGCGCGGTGAAACGGCTGAACCCGGGCAGATTGTCGAGCGGTGCAATGCCTGTGGTCTACGATCCGCGCGTCGGCTCGGGATTGCTGGGCCACCTGGCCGGGGCGATCACCGGCTCCGCGGTCGCACGCCGCACCAGCTTCCTGCTCGACAGGCTGGGCGAGCAGGTGTTTGCCAACGGCATCTTCATCCGCGACGATCCGCACCGGCCGCGCGGCCTGCGCTCCAAGCCGTTCGACGGCGAGGGACTCCCGACCGGCAAGTGCGACATCATCGCCGATGGCGTGCTGACCGGCTGGATCATGGATTCGGCTTCCGCGCGCCAGCTTGGCCTCCAGCCGACCGGGCATGCGACCCGCGGTGTCGGCGGCCCTCCGGGAACCGGCGTCACCAACCTCTATCTCGAACCCGGCATCCTCTCGCCGGAAGAGCTGATCGCCGACATCAAGCTCGGCGTCTATGTCACCGAACTGATCGGGCAGGGCGTCAACGGCGTCACCGGAGACTATAGCCGCGGCGCCTCGGGCTTCGTGATCCGCGACGGCCAATTGTGCGAGCCGGTCGCCGAGATCACCGTCGCCGGCAATCTCAAGGACATGTTCCGCGAATTGACCCCCGCCTCGGATCTTGTCTTTCGCCGCGCCGTTGATGCTCCGACGATTCGGATCGAAGGGATGATGGTCGCTGGTGTCTGAGAGCCTCCTTGATGCGGTAAGCGCCGTCGCAGCCGAGGTCGGCGCGATGGCACATGCTGCATGGCGCGGTGATTTCAAGACTTGGGACAAGGTGCCGGGAAGCCCGGTCTGCGACATCGACCTGGCCGCGGATGCGTTGCTGCGCGAGCGGCTGATGGCGCTTGACCCGGAGGCGGGGTGGTTGTCCGAAGAAACCGCGGACAGTGCCGAGCGGCTCAACTGCGTGCGCGTCTGGGTGGTCGATCCGATCGACGGTACGCGCGATTTTGTGCGTGGGCGCGAGGGTTGGGCGGTCTCGATCGCGCTGGTCGAAGGCGGTCGTCCGCTGATCGGCGTGCTCGACGCGCCCGCTCGCGGCGAACATTGGCGCGCGAAGGCCGGCCAGGGCGCGACCCGCAACGGCGAGCGCATCCGGGCATCGACGCGGCAGGAGCTGCCTGGCGCTCGGGTCCCGGCTGATGTACTGGCGCGGGCCGATTCCGATCTCGTCACCGTCGGCAAGCCCAATTCGATCGCGCTCCGGATTGCGATGGTCGCCGCCGACCAGGCCGACCTTCTGGCCACGATTCGCTGGGGCAATGAATGGGACATCGCCGCCGCGGCGCTTATCGCGCAGGAAGCCGGTGCCACCGTCACCGACGCACTTGGCCAGCCGCTGCGCTACAACAGCACCAAGGGCGAGCAGTTCGGCGTCCTGGCGACAGCGCCGGCGATCCACTCCGCCGCCGTGCAGCGGCTGGCGCACCGCGCAGCGCAGGGCATTATTCGTTAGCGGCGAGATTGATCGAGTTGCCTCATCCGCAATGCAGACGGAATTTGATGGCGGCCACTACAGCCCGAGGCGCGGAATCTCGATCTTGGGACAGTGGTTGACCACAGCCTTGAGCCCGGCCGCTTCGGCGCGGGCAACGGCCTCGTCGTTGAAGACGCCGAGCTGGGTCCACACCGCTCCGGCGCCTGCGGCGATCGCCTCGTCGATCGCCGAACCCGCGGCGGCCGAATTACGGAAAATGTCGACGATGTCGATCGGTCCATTCACCTCCGCGAGCGTGGCGACGACGGGCTCGCCGTGGATGACCTTGCCGGCAAGCTGCGGATTGACCGGGATGACCCGATAGCCCTTCGATTGCAGGAAGTGCATCACGCCGTGGCTTGCCCGATCGGGACGGTCGCTCGCGCCGACCATCGCGATCGTCTTGGCGCTCCGCAGGAGGTCGGCGATGTCCTGGTTGCTATCGAGCGGCATGGTTGGTCCTTTGCGCAGTGATCCGATTAGAATGCACCTGGCTTCGCGGGGTTCAACCAGTCCGTGATTCTGGCGGCGAGGGCTGCGAAAACCACGTCGTCCGCCTCGGCGGCAGGCGGCGTGCCCGCATCCGATTTGGTGCGGATGGCGATGTCGAGCGGAACCCGCCCCAGGAAGTCTAGGCCCATCGACAAGGCCGCGGCCTGCGCGCCGCCCTGTCCGAAGGGATCGGATATTTCGCCGCAATGGGGGCAGGCATAGCCGGCCATATTCTCGACCATGCCGACGATCGGCACGCTCGCCTGGTTGAAGAAGTCTATCGCCCGGGTCGCGTCGATCAGCGCCAGGTCCTGCGGCGTCGAAACGATGATGGCGCCCGCCGGCTTGTATTTCTGGACCATGGTGAGCTGGACGTCGCCGGTGCCGGGCGGCAGATCGAGGATCAGCAGGTCGACATCGCCCCATTCGGCATCGATCAGCTGACCGAGCGCATTGGCTGCCATCGGGCCGCGCCACGCGATCGCCTGGCCCGGCTTCACCAGCTGGCCCATCGACAGCATCGGCACGCCGAATGGCGACATCACCGGATCCATCTTCTGTCCGGTCGCGGTCGGCTTCATGCCCTCGGTCGACAGCAGGCGGGGCTGGGAAGGGCCGTAGATGTCGGCATCGACCAGCCCGACCTTCTTGCCCATCCGTCTGAGCGCGACGGCCAGATTGGCGGACAGGGTGGATTTGCCGACACCGCCCTTGCCGGAGCCGATTGCTATGATCTTGCGCCCGCGCTTCTCCGCGGTCATCGCCACGCGCACTGTGTCGACGCCGGGAACGGCGATCAGCGCCTGTTTGACCGCGGTCTCGAGCTTGCTGCGCGCATCGCCGGACAGGCCGGTCACGTCGAGGACGACGCTCACGGTTCCGTCGTCATAGCGTGGCTCCGCGGAACGGCCGCTGGCGATCAGCCCCTTCCCGCTGATGGGGTCGATGACGCTGTCGAGAGCCTTGGGGAGCGAGTCAGTCATTTGCATGGCCGGAGCGAATAGACAGTCGGCGGGGAAAGAGCACTGTTTTTCCGCGGATCGCCTCCTATAATGGCTATATGAACGAGAATGACAGTAGCGGGTTGGTACCGCGGCCAGTGCTCAACGAGGGCGGGCCGTGGGGTGGCGGGGGATCCGGCGGCGATGGCGACGGGCCCAATCCCTGGAACCAGCCGCCACGCGGGCGGCAAAGCCGCGGCCCGGCGGGCCGGTCTGCGCTCGATGAGCTGCTGCGTCGTGGCCGCGCTCGCTTCGGTGGCCGCGGCGGGCAGGAGCCCGAGGCCGGACGGCTTGTCCTCTGGGTGATCGGCGGGCTGCTGCTGCTGTGGATCTTCTGGACAAGCAGCCACCGGATCGATCCGCAGGAGCGCGGCGTGATCACGCGGCTCGGCTCCTATGCGGGCACGCTCGAACCCGGCATGCGCTTCTCCTTTCCTGCACCGATCGACGTGGTCACCAAGATCGATATCGAGGACATCAGGGTGAAGGACATCCCCGCTGCCGGCGGCAATGCTCAGAACCTGATGCTGACCGGCGACCAGAACATGATCGACCTGGCCTATTCGGTGCGCTGGAACATCCGTGATCCGGAGCTGTATCTCTACGAGTTGGCCGATCCCGACGATACTGTCGCCGAGGTCGCGGAGAGCGCGATGCGCGCCGAGATCGCCCGCGTTGCCCTCAACGACGCGATGGGGTCGCAGCGCAGCCAGATCGAGGGCCGCGTCCAGCAGCGGATGCAGGAAATCCTCGACGGCTATCGCGCGGGCATCACTGTGCAGGGCGTCGCGATCAAGCAGGCCGATCCGCCGACCGCGGTGGTCGAGGCGTTCAAGTCGGTATCGGCCGCTCAGCAGCAGGCCCAGGCCTATCTCAACGAGGCCCGCGCCTATTCCCAGCAGCTCGGCGCCAAGGCCGAAGGCGAGGCCGCCGCATTCGACAAGGTCTATGCCGAATATAAGCTCGCGCCCGAGGTGACCCGCCGCCGCATGTATTATGAGACGATGGAGCGCGTGCTCGCCAAGACCGACAAGACGGTGATCGAAGCACCCAATGTCATGCCCTATCTCCCGCTGCCGCAGACGCAGCAGCCAAAGCCGGTGCCGCAGCAATGAATATCAGCGACAGCCTCGCCAGCCGCGCCATGATCGGCTGGACGATAGCGATCATCGCCGGCGTCATCTTCCTGAGCAGCATCTTCGCGGTGGTGCCGGAGACGAAGCAGGCGCTGGTCGTCCGCTTCGGCAAGCCCGAGCAGGTCTATAACGCGTACAAGCCGAATGAGGATTTCGGGCAGACCGGCGCGGGCGTGATCTTCAAGATCCCGTTCATCGACCAGATCCGCTGGATCGATAAGCGCGTGCTGGATTTCGACATGGAGCGCCAGTCGGTGCTGTCGACCGACCAGCTGCGGCTCGAGGTCGACGCCTATGCCCGGTATCGGATCGTCGATCCGCTACGGATGGCGATCACCGCCGGCACCGAGCGGCGGGTGAGCGAGGCGTTGCGGCCGATTCTCGGCTCGTCGCTGCGCAACGAACTCGGCAAGCGGCCGTTCGCGGCGCTGCTGAGCCCCGAGCGCGGTGCGGTGATGGAGAATATCCAGGCGCGGCTCAACCGGGTGGCGCGCCAATATGGCGCAGAAATCGTCGACGTCCGGATCAAGCGCGCCGATCTGCCCGATGGCACGCCGCTGGAATCGGCGTTCAATCGCATGCGCACTGCGCGCGAGCAGGAGGCGCGGTCGATCCTCGCCGAGGGCCGCAAGCAGGCGCAGATCATCACGGCTGAAGCCGATGCGCAGGCCGCGGGCACCTATGCGGAGAGCTTCAACAAGGATCCCGATTTCTACAATTTCTATCGGGCAATGCAGTCCTACCGGCTGACCTTCGGCACCGATGGGACGGAGGCGTCCGGCTCGTCCAACATATTACTGTCACCCGACAACGAATATCTGCGGGAGTTTCGGGGGCGGCGGTAAGCCGCAAGGGGAACGGCACCGTTCAAGCGGGGTTCAGCGACCTAAGAGATAACCGGCCCGGATATTCGGATCGTCAGGACAGGAGTTTTAAGGAGTTGGCCAAAGTGCGTTATGCCTATGCGATCACCGCGGCCTTGCTGGCAGGTGGCGCCACCGCGACCCTGACCATGCAGCAGCCGCTCGGCGCCCAGCTTCCGCAGAATGCGCCGGGCACCATCGATGCCGCCGCGCCTCGCGCCGGCGCGCCGATGAGCTTCGCCGATCTTGCCACGAGGCTGCAGCCCGCCGTGGTCAACATCTCCACCACGCAAAAAATCCAGGTCAAGAATGGCGGCAATGCCTTCGCCGGCACTCCGTTCGAGGAACTGTTCAAGCGGTTTGGCGGTGGCGGTGGCGGCACCGATGACGAAGGCAAACCGATCACGCGCGAAGCGACGTCGCTCGGGTCCGGCTTCATCGTCTCGGCTGATGGCTATGTCGTCACCAACAACCACGTCATCTCGGCGGCACCCGAAGGTGGCGGGAGCGCGGTGGTGAGTTCGATCACCGTAACTCTGCCCGATCGCAAGGAATATAAGGCCACAATCGTGGGTCGCGACCAGACCTCGGATCTCGCCCTGCTGAAGATCGAGGCCAAGGGTCTGCCCTTCGTAACCTTCGGCGATTCCACCCGCGCCCGGGTGGGCGACTGGGTGGTCGCAATCGGCAATCCATTCGGCCTGGGCGGTACCGTTACCGCGGGCATCGTCTCGGCGCTGCACCGGTCGATTGGCGTGAACGGCCCCTATGACCGGTACATCCAGACCGATGCCTCCATCAACCAGGGCAACTCCGGCGGGCCGATGTTCGATCTGCAAGGCAATGTGATCGGCATCAACACCGCGATCTTCTCGCCGACCGGCGGCAATGTCGGCATCGGTTTCGCAATTCCAGCCGAGGAAGCCAAACCGATCATCGATCAGCTACGCTCGGGCAGCCGCATCAAGCGCGGTTATCTCGGCGTCGGCATCCAGCCGATGACGGAGGACATCGCCACCAGCCTCGGGCTGCCCAAGGATCGCGGCGAGATCGTGGCCCGAGTCGAGCCCGGCGAGGCCGCTGCGCGTGCGGGCATCCGCCAGGGCGACGTGATCGTGTCCGTCAACGGCCAGGAGGTCACGCCCGACAACACGCTGTCCTACATAGTCGGGAAGACGCCGGTAGGCACGCGGATGCCGATCGAGCTGATCCGCGAGGGCCAGAGGCGGACCGTCACCGTAACGCTGGGCGAGCGTCCGCCAGAAGACCAACTGGCCTCCAGTGCCGATGGTGACGCCGATCAGGGTGATGACGACAGCAGCGCCCAGGCGGCGCCCGATCAGGCGACGCGCAACGCCATCGGCCTCGGCTTCCAGACGCTGACGCCCGATATTGCCCGCCGGCTCGGCGTCTCGCCGACGCTCAAGGGCGTGGTGATCAACTATGTCGATCCTTCCAGCGACGCTGCCGCGAACGGTTTCCAGCCGCGCGACATCATCCTGCAGATCAACAATGTGCCGGTGACGACAGCACAGGCCGCGGCGGCGCAGATCGCCGCTGCCAAGAAGGCCAAGCGCCCGACCGTGCTGTTGTTCGCGCAGCGCGGGAACAATCCGCCGCGCTACATCGGTGTCCAGCTGAAAAACTGAGATACTCCTGCTCGAGCAGAGCAGGGCGGCGACAAGATGAAACGGGTCGGATCGGGTGTACCCATCCGGCCCGTTCCTCCTTCTGCGCCGATCAGAAGCGGTAGCTGACCGTCGCCAGCAGCGAGTGATAGGCGAACTTGGTGAAGCCCCGCCGGAAGTCGGTTCCAGTCCCGCCGGTCGCCGTGAACGGGCCGCCCGAGGCGTTCACCGTGTATTTGTTGTTCTTCAGGACGGTGAACAGGTACAGCGCGCCGATCGAGAAGGGGCCGACCTTCTGCTCAATGCCGCCGCCATAATTGTAGCCCCACGCATCCTTCTTGCTGCCCGAGGTCGTGAAGGTGTTTACCGGGTCCGACGTCGAGAAGCTGTTCTCGATCTTGCCATAGGACAGGCCGCCGGTACCGTAGAGAAGCGTGCCGGTGCTGAAGGAATAACCGCCACGCGCACGGATCGCGCCGTTTTCCTTCAGCTTCGCCTTGATCTTGTAGACAGCCGGGGTCGTGCTGAACGCCGTGACACTGTCATAGAGATAGGCCTTGCCGCCTTCGATAACCGCGCCGACGACCGGACCGCTGGTCTCACCGAACTGGTAATCGAAGCCGGCATGCACCTTCCAGTTGGTGCCGTCATTGTCCTTCGAGCAACCGGTGGTCGGGCTGGAAGAAGTCGGGGAGCCGCCACAATAGCCGGGGCCGAAGTTCGGCAGGAAGGAATCGCCGAAATTGCCGTCCAGGTTGCGGTCGAAGGCAATCTGCTCGTCGCCATCGCGGGGTTGCCAAGCATAGCCCAACTGGCCGCCGACATAGAAGCCGGTCCAACTGGGAGAAGTAGTTGTCAGGTCCTGGGCCGACGCGGCGCTGGCGCCGAGCGCCGCCAGGCCAATAGCCGCCGTGGTCGTGAGGAGATTTCGCATTTGTACAAACCCTTTCTGCTGCCGAACGGCGAGGCGGAAACGGCCTTCATCTCAAATTGATCCATTGTTTCGGCTGGATAACGCGCAGTGGTGCACATTTGCCACGGTTTCTGTCGCCTGCATGAACCGTTTCGGCGCGATGCGACTTTTTACTGTCCGAATCCTGGCTCCGCCGCGCGGAGCAGCGCTTCTTCCGCGGCTGCGATAAGCGCGCCGGCTTTGGCTTCGCACTCGCGCTGCTCGTAGACCGGATCGCTGTCGGCCACGATTCCCGCGCCGGCCTGCACGTGCATGACCCCGTCCTTGACCACCGCGGTGCGCAGCACGATGCAGCTGTCCATCGATCCATCGGCCGAGAAATAGCCGACACCGCCCGCATAGGCGCCGCGCGTCTCGGGCTCCAGCTCGGCGATGATCTGGCAGGCGCGGACCTTCGGCGCGCCCGACACGGTGCCCGCGGGGAAGCCGGCGAACAGCGCGTCCAGCGCATCCTTGCGCGGATCGAGCCGGCCGACGACGTTCGAGACGATGTGCATGACGTGGCTGTAATGCTCGACCGTGTAGCTGTCTGTCACTTCAACGGTGCCGGCCAGAGCAACCCGCCCGACATCGTTGCGGCCTAGATCGAGCAGCATCAGATGTTCGGCACGTTCCTTGGGATCGCTCAACAGGCTCTCGCGATTGGCGACGTCCTCGACCGCGGTGCGGCCGCGCGGGCGGGTGCCGGCTATCGGCCGGATCGTCACCTCGCCATCACGCGCGCGTACCAGTATCTCGGGCGACGACCCGATCAGCGCAAAGCCCGGCAGATCGAGGAAATAGAGAAAGGGCGACGGATTGATCCGCCGCAGCGCGCGGTAGAGATCGATCGGCGGCAGCGGGAAGGGCACGGTGAAGCGCTGGGCAAGCACCACCTGAAAGATGTCGCCGGCCGCAATATAGTCCTTGGCCTTGAGCACCATGTCGCCGTAGGCGCCGGCGCCCATTTGCGGCATCAGGCCCGGCACACCCGGAGCGGCGTCGCACCGGTTGCGCGGGGGGAGCGGCCCGTCCAGCATCGCCGCATGCGCTTCGATCCGTTCTATGGCGCCCGCGAGCTTGGCTTCGGGCGTGCCCGCGCTGTCGGGCCACAGCGGCGCGACCATGAACAGCTGGTCGGCCAGCCTGTCGAAAATCAGGATCATCGTCGGCCGCGCGAACAGCATATCCGGCAGATCGAGCGGGTTGGCAGGCGGGCGCGGCAGCGCCTCGACCAGGCCGATCGTCTCATAGGCGAAATAGCCGACGAGGCAGGCTAGCGCGCGCGGCAGCCCTTCGGGGACGGTCATCCGGCATGCAGTGACCAGCGCGCGCATCGCGGTCAGCGCGTCGTCTGCGAGCGGCTCGAAGGCTTGCGCGTCGCTTGCCCAGTTACGGTTGATTTCCGCGCTGTTGCCACGGGCGCGGAACATCAGGTCAGGTGCGAGGCCCAGCAGCGAATAGCGCCCGCGGACCGCGCCACCCTCGACCGACTCGAGCAGGAAATCGCCGCGACCTGGACGAATGAGCTTGAGCGCGGCGGCGACCGGCGTATCGGTGTCGGCGACCTGGGTGCGCCAAACCAGTGCGGGCTCGCCGCGTGCGAGCGCCTCGAGCGCCGACTGGTCGTGCGTTTCCCCCATCTCTGCGGTCCTATTGCGCGCCGGCGAACTGGCGCTTGGCGGCGGCGATCACATCGGGGTGGCGCTTGACCTTCACGTCCTGCTCGACGGCCCGCATGAACTGCTCGCCCAGTTCGGGCGTATAGGAGCGGGCGAGATCCTGCCGGGTATTGTCGAGCAGGCCGGGCGCCGCCGAGAGGTTGCCGGGGATCACCTCGTCGAGCACCGTCACGAACAGCGCGCCGCCGCCCTTGTCGCCGGCCGACAGCTTGGCCTTGCCCTTCTGCAGCGTGAACAGGGACCGCACCGGCGCCGGAATCTCGGCGCCGTTCGCCTGTGCGCGGGCAAGGTCGACTTGGCTGGCGCGGGCGGGCTGGAGCGGTGGAAGCTTGACGCCGGTATCGGCGAACGCCTTGGCCAGCGGCACGCCGCTGTTGACCGCAGCAGCGACTCGTTCGCCGATCGCGCTCGCGCGCCGGGCGGCACGCTTGACGATGATATCACGCGCCACCGCATCGTGTACCTTGGCGAGAGGCAGCGGCGCAGGCGGGATTACCCGGGCAACGCTGAGCAGTGCATATTGCTGGTCGCGAACAATGGTCTCCACGGTCGGGCGATCCTCGGCCGCAGCTTCGAACCCCGTCTTAAGCAGCGGCCCCAGTTCCGGCGGCGCCTTCCAGCCAGGCTGGCCGAGCGGCTGGCCATTGGCCAGGACCGGCGGCGTATCGACCGCCACGAGCTTGTTGTTGGCGACGACCTCCGCGAAGCTCGCGCCATCGGCCACCGCATCTTCGATCTTGCCGCCCAGCTCCGACAGCGCCTCCTGAGTCTTCTGCTTTGTCAGCAGCGCCACGATTTCCGGCCGGACCTCCTGGAGCGAGCGAGCCGGGCTTCCGCTGATTGTCTCGACCCGGACCACATACCAGCCGAAGGCACCTTTCAGCGGGCCGACGGTGTCGCCCTTCGCCGCGGAGAAAGCCGCAGCCGCGATCGCCGTGCTCGACGCACCGGCATAATCGGCGCGGCTCTGGTTGTTCAGCGTAGAAGCTTCCAGGCCCGACTTCGCGGCAGCTGCGGCCAATGGCGTTCCGGCTTTCGCCGCGGCTGCGATCGTCCGCGCAACCGCTTCGTTGGGCGCGATGACCTGGCCGAGGGTGCGATTCTCATGGGCCGCGTAGTTTGCGGAGTTTTCCTGGTAATAGGTGGCGATCTCCCCTTCGGTCGGGGTCGCCTGCGTCACCACCTGTGCCGGGCCGAACAGGGCATAGCGCAGCACGCGCGCCTCTGGCGTTGTATAGGCGGCGATGTTGGCGCGATAGGCGGCTGCAATCTCGGCATCGCTCGGCTGGCGCGGATCGACCACCGCGGCAAAGGGGATGATGCCGACCGTGCCGATCCGCTGCTCGAGCAGCACAGCTGCATAGGGCCTGGCGACCGACGCTGGCGCAGGCGCCGCTGCGGCGACCGGCGCGAGGATCTGGCCGCGCATCAGATCGCTGGCGATGTCGATGCGCAGATCTTTCTCGCTGATCCGCGCCTGCGCGAGCACGCGCCGCATCGTGTTCTCGTCAAATTGGCCGGTGACGTCTCGAAATGCCGGATTACCCGCCAGCTCGGCGTCGATCAGCCGCTTGCCGATTGCGAAACCTTGCTCGCGGCCCCAGCTTTCGAGGGCGCGTATGCTGATCAGCGCGTCGGTGACACCCTCGAACCCGCCGCCGGCCACGAAGGCCTTCTGGTCGATGCCGGGCTGTTCGCGGCGGGCGTTATCGAACTGGTTCTGGACACGGCGCAGCAACTCGTCGGACTTGATCTTGGCGCCGCCCACCTCGGCGATGGTTGCCGTAGGCCCGGCCCCACCCAGCGAACCGGGCGTGCTGACGCCGGTGATGATGAAGGCGACCAGGATCAGCGCGAGCAGACCGAGGACGATCCAGGAGGAAAGCGCGCGGCGGAAAAAGGAGATCATCAAGCGTTCCGTCTGGGATCAGATAGCGATTGCGCTGCCATAGGGTCCAAAGCCGGTGACCGCAACGTCCGGGGCGGTTGCGGGAATCGAATGGTAAATCTAAGCCCGCGCCGAAAGCTGATCGAGGAACGACTATGGCATTGCGCAAGCTGGTGGCGGGAAACTGGAAGATGAACGGCTCGCTCGGCAGCCTCGTCGAGCTAGATGCGATCGCCGCCGCGGCCGCGGCGCAGCCCTCGGTCGATGTCGCGGTGTGCCCGCCGTTCACGCTGATCGCAGCGGCAGTCGCGCGGGCTCCCGCGCTTGCCGTCGGGGCGCAGGATTGCCACAGCGCTGCCAAGGGTGCGCACACCGGCTGTATCAGCGCTGCCATGCTTGTCGAGGCGGGGGCGAAACTTGTCATCGTCGGCCATAGCGAGCGCCGTGCCGACCAACAGGAAACCGATGCCGAGGTGCAGGCCAAGGCAAAAGCGGCCATCGCCGCCGGGCTGCTCGCAATCGTCTGCGTCGGCGAAACCGAGGCCGAGCGCGATGCCGGCCGCGCCATTGCGGTCGTCGAAGGCCAGCTCGATGGCTCGATTCCACGCGAGGGCACCGGGATCACACTCGTCGTGGCCTATGAACCGGTCTGGGCGATCGGCACCGGACGCACCCCCTCGACCGGAGACGTTGCCGAGATGCACGCTGCGATTCGGCGCCGCCTGGAGCTGCTGCTCGGCCACGAGGGCGCGAAGGTGCGGATCCTCTATGGCGGATCGGTGAAGCCCGACAATGCCCGGGAGCTGCTGGCGGTGGCCGATGTCGACGGCGCGCTGGTGGGTGGCGCGAGCCTGACCGCGGAACAGTTCGTGCCGATCATCGAAGGCGCGGCGGCGGCGTCCTGATCTTGTTGCGCCCGCGGAGACGGAGCGGGAGCAGGCAGGTTGAACCTTGTTCCCCGATCGACTAGATGCGCCGCAACCTTGAAATCGAAAGCGTCCGATGTTCACCTTTCTTCTCGTCGTCCACATCATCGTCGCGGCGGCGCTTGTCGCCGTTATCCTGATGCAGCGATCGGAAGGCGGCGGGCTCGCGTCGAGCGGCAATCCGGGCGGGCTGATGAGCGCGCGGGGAGCTGCCGATTTCCTGACGCGGATGACGGCGATCCTGGCGACGATCTTCGTCGTGCTCAGCATCGCGCTCGCAGCGCTGGCGACGGTCGAGCGCGCGCCGGCCAAGATCGACACCTCGCTGGTCGGCAAGACCGCGACGACCAGCCCCGCGCCGGCACCCGCCAGCGATGATCCGCTTGCGGCGGCTGCGGCGCAGGGCGGCGGCGCTCCTGCCAACGGCGCTGCTCCGCAATAATCGCCTGATATCAATGTTATCGGAAAGGCCCCTGCGGATCGCGGGGCGCCTTTCCCGTTGTTCGTCCGCACTATGATCGAAAAAAGATGGAGTTCCCCACCTTGCCCTTCGCCCTTTCGCAGCGCTAAAACCACATTCCCATGGCGCGGTTCATTTTCATCACCGGCGGCGTGGTCTCCTCGCTTGGCAAGGGCCTTATGGCGGCAAGCCTCGCTGCGCTCCTCCAGGCGCGCGGCTACAAGGTCCGCATCCGCAAATTCGATCCCTATCTGAACGTCGATCCGGGCACGATGTCGCCCTACCAGCATGGCGAGGTCTACGTTACCGACGATGGTGCGGAGACCGATCTCGATCTCGGTCATTACGAACGCTTCACCGGCGTGCCGAGCCGCCAGTCGGACAATGTCACCTCGGGCCGGATCTACCAGACGATCATCCAGAAGGAGCGGCGCGGCGACTATCTCGGCGCCACCGTCCAGGTGATCCCGCACGTGACCGACGCGATCAAGGAGTTCGCGCGCACCGATGTCGAGGATCTCGATTTCGTGCTGTGCGAGATCGGCGGTACGGTGGGCGACATCGAGTCACTGCCGTTCATGGAGGCAATCCGCCAGCTGCGGAACGATCTCGGCCGCGGCAACTCGATCTTCGTTCACCTGACGCTGGTGCCCTATATCGCGGCGGCGGGCGAGCTGAAGACCAAGCCGACTCAGCACAGCGTCCGCGATCTCACCTCGCTGGGCATCCAGCCCGACGTGCTGGTGTGCCGCTGCGATCGCCCGCTGCCCGAGAGCGAGCGCGCCAAGATCGCGCTGTTCTGTAATGTCGCCAAGGAAGCGGTGATTCCCGCGCTCGACGCGGCCAGCATCTATGGCGTGCCGCTGCAATATCATGCCGAAGGCCTCGACGACGCCGTGTTGGCAGCGTTCGGGATCGAAACACAGGGCGAGCCCGAACTGAGCCGCTGGACGGAGATTCTCGACCGCCTCGAAAACCCGGAGGGCGAAGTCACCATCGGCGTGGTCGGCAAATATGTCGGTCTGCTCGACGCCTATAAGTCGCTGCACGAGGCGCTGGTCCACGGCGGCATCGCCAATCGCGTGAAGGTCAATATCCGCTGGATCGACGCCGAACTGTTCGAGCAGAATAGCGGCGAGATCGCCGGCCACCTCGAGCCGATGAACGCCATCCTCGTGCCCGGCGGTTTCGGGGAGCGGGGTTCGGAGGGCAAGATCGCGGCGGTCCGCTTCGCACGTGAGCGCAAGGTGCCCTATTTCGGCATCTGCCTCGGCATGCAGATGGCGTGCATCGAGAGCGCCCGCAATACCGCAGGCATCCCGGACGCATCGACCACCGAGTTCGGCTCGACCACGGAGCCCGTCGTCGGCCTGATCACCGAATGGATGAGTGAAGCCGGACTCCAGAAGCGCGAGGAAGGCGGTGATATGGGCGGCACGATGCGGCTCGGCGCCTATGACGCGGTGCTGTCCGGCAACAGCCATGCCGCATCGATCTATGGTGCCACAGCGATTTCCGAGCGGCATCGCCATCGGTACGAAGTGAATGCCCATTATAAGGAGTCGCTCGAAAAGGGTGGCCTGGTATTCTCCGGCATGTCGCCGGATGGCGAACTGCCGGAGGTGATCGAACGGCCCGACCATCCTTGGTTTGTCGGCGTGCAGTTCCACCCGGAGCTCAAAAGCAAACCGTTCGATCCGCACCCCTTGTTCCGCAGCTTCATCGAAGCGGCGGTCAAGCAGAGCCGGTTGGTCTAGAAAACTTCAGCCTCAGTTCGTCATTCCCGCGGACGCGGGAATCCATAACCTCCGAACCTCAAGAGGTTGGGGCGTCAGAGAATATGGATCCCCGCATTCGCGAGGATGACGAAGAGGAGGGGTGCGATGAGAGTTGAGGCTCATGGTGGCGCTCGCGTCTGCCTATCCCGGCAACTCCGGCATCACCGGGTCGCTCGGTGCGCCTGGATCGGGATCGGCCGGCGAGGGCACCGGGATATCGATCGGCGTGTCTACCGGAAATTCTTCGGGCGAGGGGGGCTGGCTGGCCATGGGGGTACTCCTTCGGTAGGAGAACGCACCGATTGCTGCCGCTATCCGCTGCGCTGAAACAAGTTCAACGTGGGGGCGGACCGCCATGGCGCAGATATGGTGGCCTGAAACGGCAAGCGCCGGGATCGTTTCCGATCCCGGCGCCGCGTGACGATTATTCGCCAACCCCCAATTTCGGGCTCTACACTGCCACCCCTTTAAATGGCGGCGGAGCCTCGATTTTTTCCCCGAACCATGGCCATTTTGTTGCCTTATGTTCCGTGTCGCTTCTCCTACATCCGCCCCCCGACCTTGTCATTTGCTTTCAAGGGCGGTGGTCTCGAAAGACGGCGGGTGTGTTTAATCGGCAACAGGGACTGAGCGGTACCACCGCGAAAGGGTGGAACCGAATATGTTGCCCGCGCGGACGCCTCCGCATAGACAGCCCCCAACCTGATCCTAGCGAGTACCCAGTTTCATGCGCCTGTCCCGCCACTTCCTCCCCGTGATGAAGGAATCGCCCGCCGACGCGCAGATCGTCAGCCATAAGCTGATGCTGCGCGCGGGCATGGTCCGCCAGACTGCGGCGGGCATCTATGCATGGCTGCCGCTCGGCCATCGCGTGCTGCGCAAGATCGAGCAGATCGTCCGCGAGGAGCAGGACCGCGCCGGCGCGATCGAGCTGCTGATGCCGACGATCCAGTCCGCCGACCTGTGGCGCCAGTCGGGCCGCTACGACGATTATGGTGCGGAAATGCTGCGCATCAAGGATCGGCACGAGCGCGACATATTGTTCGGGCCGACCGCCGAGGAGGTGATCACCGCGATCTTCCGCGATGCCGCCAAAAGCTATCGGGATCTGCCGCGCACGCTCTACAACATACAGTGGAAGTTTCGCGACGAGGTCCGCCCGCGTTTCGGGGTGATGCGCGGTCGTGAGTTCCTGATGAAGGACGCCTACTCGTTCGATCTCGACATCGACGGCGCGCGCCACAGCTATAACCGGATGTTCGTCGCCTATCTGCGTACCTATAAGCGCATGGGCCTGGCGGCGATCCCGATGCAGGCCGATACTGGCCCGATCGGCGGCGATCTCAGCCATGAGTTCATCGTCCTCGCGCCGACCGGCGAGAGCGAAGTTTTTTATCATAGCAACTGGGAGGCGGAGCGCTCGCTCGATGTCGATGCCGATGACGCGCAGGCGCTGCAGGCGTTCGTCGGCGGCCTCACCGCAGACTATGCCGCGACCGACGAGAAGCGGGATCTGCCGCGCGAAGCCGAGGCCGGTGCGGCGCTCAAGCAATCGCGCGGCATCGAGGTCGGCCATATCTTCTTTTTCGGCACCAAATATTCGGCGGCGATGGGATTGAGCGTCCAGGGCCCCGATGGCGTACCCGTCGTGCCGCAAATGGGCAGCTATGGCATCGGCGTATCGCGGCTGGTGGGCGCGATCATCGAAGCCAACCATGACGACGCCGGAATCATCTGGCCCGATTCGGTCGCGCCCTACGCGGTCGGACTCATCAATATGCGCGCCGACGATGCCCGCTGCACGGCGGCGGCCGACGATCTCTATGCCAGGCTGCAGGCGGCGGGGGTCGAAACGCTCTACGACGACCGCGACGAGCGTGGCGGCGCCAAGTTTGCGACGATAGACCTCATCGGCCTGCCCTGGCAGATCGTGATCGGACCCAAGGGGCTCGACAAGGGCGTCGTCGAGCTCAAGCGCCGCGCTACCGGCGAGAAGGTCGAGCTGTCGGTCGAGGACGCACTGGCGAGGGTGGCGGGTTGAGGCTGGCAATATTCGTCACCCCAGCGAAGGCTGGGGTCTCAGGCGAGGTTCGCGACATCCAGTCCGTCCCTGCCGCACGAGATCCCAGCGTCCGCTGGGATGACGACCTGTCGGGGTCGTCATGATCCTCAACCGCTACGAGCGCATGATCGCCCGGCGCTACCTGCTGCCGGGGCGCGGCGAGGCATTCATCTTCCTGGTGGCGTCGATCAGCCTGGTCGCCGTGGCGCTCGGCGTCGCGGCGCTGATCATCGTGATGAGCGTGATGAACGGCTTCCGCGCCGAGCTGTTCGACAAGATCGTCGGGCTCAACGGCCATGCGGTGATCCAGGGCTATGACGGCAAGCTGCCCGATTGGCGCCGCATCGCTGCGGATGCGCGCAAGCTTCCCGGCGTCACCTCGGCGACGCCGCTGATCGAGCAGCCGCTGATGGCGACCTATTCGGGCCGCGTCGAGGGCGTGCTGGTCCGCGGCATGACGGTCGAGGATATCCGCCGCAATAAGGTGATGCAGGGCAAGGTGGTGCGCGGCTCGC
Source organism: Rhizorhabdus argentea (assembly GCF_037861105.1). Taxonomy (NCBI): domain Bacteria; kingdom Pseudomonadati; phylum Pseudomonadota; class Alphaproteobacteria; order Sphingomonadales; family Rhizorhabdaceae; genus Rhizorhabdus; species Rhizorhabdus argentea. Next base: position 218,508 of record NZ_JBANFK010000006.1, on the reverse strand, counting down.
TCAACGCGCTGGAACCCGGATCGAGCAAGATCGCGATCGGGGCGCGGCTTGCCGAGCAGCTCGGCGCCGATCTCGGCAGCCAGATCAGCCTGATCAGCCCACAGGGGCAGACCACGCCGTTCGGTACGGTGCCGCGCATCGTCTCCTATCAGGTCGCGGCGATCTTCGAGGTCGGCGTCTATGACTATGACAAGGCCTTCGTGGTGATGCCGATGTCCGACGCGCAGACCCTGCTGATGCTCGGCGATGCGGTGGGTATGGTCGAGATCCAGACCGTCGATGCGGACAGGGTCGGCGAGATCATCGCGCCGCTCAAGCCGGAGATTGCGATGCAGGGCGAGATCCGCGACTGGCGCGATCTCAACGCCTCGCTGTTCGAGGCGCTGGCGGTGGAGCGCGTCACCATGTTCGTGGTGCTGTCACTGATCATCCTGGTCGCGGTGTTCAACATATTGTCGTCGCTGATCATGCTGGTGCGCGCCAAGCGGCGCGACATCGCGATCCTGCGGACGATGGGCGCATCGCGCGCCGCGCTGATGAAGATCTTCATGACGGTCGGTATCGTGATCGGCGTACTCGGCACCGGCACCGGCATCATCCTCGGCTCGGTATTCCTGTTCTATCGCCAGGCCGTGGTCAATTTCGTGCAGCTGCTGACCGGCCAGAATCTGTGGGACCCGTCGATCCGCTTCCTGACCGAGCTGCCCGCCAAGAGCGATCCGGTCGAGGTAGGTGCGATCATCGTCATGGCGCTGGGCTTCAGCTTCCTGTCGACGCTCTATCCGGCGTGGAAGGCGGCGAGCACCGATCCGGTCGAGGTGCTGCGCTATGAGTGACGTGCTCGAGGTAACTGGCCTCACCCGCACCTTCCACCAGGCCGATGTCGCCATCGAGGTGCTGCGGCAGGTCGATCTGTCGATTGCGCCCGGCGAGATCGTGGCGCTTCTCGGTCCCTCGGGTTCGGGCAAGTCGACGCTGCTCCAGGCCGTGGGGCTGCTCGAAGGCGGTTTCGAGGGGTCGATCCGTATTGCGGGCGAGGAAGCCGCCAAGGCCGACGCGGCCGGCCGCACCCGCATCCGCCGCGACCGGCTTGGTTTCGTCTACCAGTTTCACCATCTGCTGCCGGACTTCACCGCGGTCGAGAATGTCGTGCTGCCGCAGCTTATCCACGGCGTGGAAATGCACCCGGCGCGCGACCGGGCCGAGAGCCTGCTGTCATCGCTCGGTCTCGCCAGGCGGCTGACCCATCGTCCGTCGCAGCTGTCGGGCGGCGAGCAGCAGCGCGTCGCGGTGGCGCGGGCGCTGGCCAACCGGCCGGCGCTGGTGCTCGCCGACGAGCCCACCGGCAATCTCGACGAGGCGACCGCCGATGTGGTGTTCGCCGAGTTCCTGCGCCTCGTCCGCCATGAGGGTTCGGCGGCACTGGTGGCGACGCATAACGAGCGGCTGGCAGCGCGGATGGACCGGGTGGTGCGGCTGCACGAGGGGCGGCTTAGCTGACGGCCGGCCGAAGTGGTCTCAGGGAAAGCAGGCGGTCGACGTCAATGGCACGTTGATCGCCTGGACGCCGGTGCTCATCACGAAGGTCAGCGATCCGGTGACGACATGCCCGCACGCGGCAGTGCTCGCGGTGAAGGTCGGCGCGGGCGTCGAGGCCCCCATGAACTGGGTACGCGTGTAGGCGGCGGTCTTCGTGTCGTCACTGCACGCGCTGAGCCCCAGCGCCGAACAGCGCGCCCCCGCCTCGACCGCATAATGCATGCCCGCGACGGTGAAGCCGAGCAGCGCCAGATATATCCCGCCGATGATCAGCATCAGGAATGCCGGAAGCACCAGCGCGGTCTCCACGATGGTCGCGCCGCTCCGGTTGTGGCGAAGCCTGCGCAGCACTTGCACAATCCTGATCATTGCAACCTCATCATCGCCGTCGACGTGATCGATGTCGGCAAGGTGCTGGCGACGCTGATGCCCCCGAATAGCGGAGTGAAGGTGAATTTGGCGATGACCTTCACATAATCTCCAGGCTGGTCGGTGGGGCTGCCGACCGACGAGCAATTGGCGGGCTTGGTGGAGACCGCGCTCACCAGCGCCAGAACGCCGCTGCTGTTCACGCAATAATAGCCTTCGGAAGGCGATCCGCTTTGCAGGGTCACGGCGGTTCCCAGTGATGTCGATTGCACCGCCGTAGTGACGTCTGTCGTCAGCGTCGGACAGTTCGTGGTTGCCGGGAGCTTGCTGACGTCACAGCTGTTCCATGCTGCCTGTGCGCCCATGCGGGCGGCATTCTCCATCTGCATGCGCTGGACATAGAATCTCGCCACATCGGTGCAATTGAGCATCACGAACATCAGCGTCCCCGCGACCAGCGCGAACTCGATCGCGGCGACTCCGCGCTCGTCGCGCGCGAGCGTCGTCATGACACGAGCTTGCCGCGCGACGGCAGGTTGCTCGTAGGCATGGTCAGCCCGGCGGTGCTGCACTCGCCCCGCGACAGGATGCTGCCGGTGCCGTTGATCAGCAGATTGTCGACCACCAGCACAAAGCAGGATTTGCCATTGGACGACTTGTTGACCGCCCCGCTGAAGGTCACGCTGGAATGCGGCAGGTAGACCAGGCCGGTAATATCCCACGTCGGGCTGTTGCCTGCGGCCGAGATGTCGACACCGGAGGTGAGTTTCGGGTCCTGGTAGATCGCTATGCCGGACCAGACCCCCGAGGTCGGCGCGGTGATGTCGATCGTACCGCCTCCGGTTGGCGCGTGGCTGTAGCTATTGGTGCCGGTGAAAATGATGGTCGCGCTGGCGCCGCTGGCGGTCTTGATCGTGTTGCCGTTGGTGTCGAGGTCGCCATTCTCGATGATGATCACGGTATTCGCGCCGGTAAGCGTCACGTCGCCCAAGAGCTGCGTCGAGCCACAAAAGCGCTGCAAGGTCCAAGACTTGTTCCCGGCCGAGATCGTATTGTCGGGCCCACTCTTCTTGGTAGGCACGGGTGGTGCGCATGCGCTGGGGTTCGGCGGGATGTTCGAGCTCAACCCGCTATAAGGGTCGCTTGCCGTCGGCACGTTGGCGGTCTGCGCGTTGCCGCAGCCCGAGCTCGATCCGTGCGCGTCGCCATAATCGGCGTTGAGGTCGTGACCGTTGCAGAGAAGGTCCGTGTTGGACATGACGCTGCAGCCGGTGAGGTCGGCCTTCGGCGCGCCATTTGCGCGGATGCCAGGGCTCGTGCCGCTCGATGCCAGGGCGAGTACGCAATAGCTTCGGGGGCTGGTGGCCTGGGAGGCGACCGCGACGGCCTGCAGCTGCTGCGCCAGCTGGCTGCCGTTGACGGTAGCATTGCCCTGGAAGCCGACGACCTGCGCCAGCATGAGCGGAAGCTTCCGGGTGATCGTCACGCTGTAGCAGCCGGTGCCCCCGCTCGGGCAGCTCGCGCTGTTGCTGGCGGTGACGACAGTGTCGGCGACGCCATCCTGAAAGCCATATTGGGCGGTAACCGCCTTCGCTTCGGTGGCGTAGCCAGCCGTGGCGTTCGACGCGGCCGCGACCACCGCCGCATCCGCCGCGTTCTGCATCGCGCGTTTGGTCTGATACCAGTTGGCGCCTTCGAAGGCCAAACCCCCCAACCCCAACATCGTGGGCAGCGCCAGCGCGGTGAGAATCAAGACATTGCCGCGCTGGTCGAGGCGCACCGAACGCAGCCAGCACATCAAGGTGCTGGGGCGAAGCTTGCCCGGCATCTGTCGGAACCAAGACCTGGTGCTCATCCGGCCCCGCATAGGCGGTGGTGGTAAAGATCGCGTGAATCGGCGGATGCTGGCAGGCGAGCGGGGAAAACCAGCGAAGGGTGTGGATCAAGCCACTCGATCCGGGTCTAAGCTGCGTCCTTGATCCGATCGAACACCGCATAGGCGCGTGTCGTCGCGGGGCGGGTGGCGATGGCTTCGAACCAGCGCTTGAGATGGGGGAAGTCGTCGAGGTCCTGGTTCTGCCGCTCATGGGGCACGATCCAGGGATAGATCGCCATGTCGGCGATCGAATACGCCTCGCCGGCCACGAAGGCGCGATCGGCGAGCCGCTTGTCGAGCACTCCATAGAGACGCGCCGTCTCCTTCACATAGCGCTCGATAGCATAGGGAATCTTCTCGGGGGCGAAGGTGCCGAAGTGATGATTCTGCCCGGCCATCGGGCCGAGCCCGCCCACCTGCCAGAACAGCCATTGCAGCACCTCGGCGCGGCCAGCGAGGTCGGCGGGCAGGAAACGCCCCGTCTTCTCGGCAAGATAGAGCAGGATCGCACCCGATTCGAACAGCGACAGCGGGGCCCCGCCGCCTGCCGGGTCGTCGTCGACGATCGCCGGAATACGATTGTTCGGAGAGATTTTCAGGAAGTCGGGAGCGAACTGCTCGCCCTTGGAGATGTCGATCGGATGCGCCCGGTAATCGAGCCCCGCCTCCTCGAGGAAGAGGGTGATCTTGTGCCCATTGGGCGTCCCCCAATAATAGAGATCGATCATCCTGCTGCTCCTCGTCCCGAACTGATGTTACAGATCGGTACGTGCAAAGGAAGAGTCAAGCGAAAACCCTCTCCCCGTGGGGGGCTACGCCATTCCCGCCCCCCTTTTGTTCGTCATCGCGGACTTGATCCGGGATCCCGCTGCCTTCGCGTGCCTCGATAGCTGCCGGGCGGGAAGAGAAGCGAGATCCCGGATCAAGTCCGGGAATGACGTTGTTTTCGGAGGAGAGCCCCTCTCCCCGCAGGGGAAAGAGTTGCTAGCGCGACCCTACGCACGCGCCAGCGCGCGCGCCTCGACGACATTCTCCAGGATCGTCAGCGGCAACGCGCCTTCGAGCAGCACCTGGTGGAACTCGCGAATATCGAACTTCGCGCCCTGGATCGCCTTGGCCCGCTCGCGCGCCTTGACCCAGCTCATATGGCCGATCTTGTAGCTGCAGGCCTGGCCCGGCCAGACGCAATAGCGGTCGACCTCGCGCTGGGTGCGCGGGCGGGCGAAGCCGGTCGCCTCGACCATATAGTCGGTGGCCTGCTCGCGGCTCCAGCGCTTGAAGTGAATGCCGGTGTCGGTGACGAGCCGCACAGCACGGAACAGGAAGCTCTGGAGGAAGCCGGCGCGGCCGATCGGATCGCCCTCATAGACGCCCAATTCGTCGGCGAGCTGCTCCGAATAGAGCGCCCAGCCCTCGACATAGGCGCCGAACGGCGCGTCCTTGCGCAGCATCGGCAGGTCCTTCGCCTCCTGCGCCAGGCTGATCTGGAGGTGATGGCCGGGAACGCCCTCATGATAGGTCAGGCTCGGCAGGCCGTAGCGAGGCCAGTCGGCGGTATCCTTGAGGTTGATATAGTAGATCGCGCCGCGCGAGCCATCGAGCGCCGCCGAGTTGTAATAGCCGTTGGGCGCGCCGTCCTGGATGAACGGCGGCACCCGCTTCACCTCTAGCTTGGCTTGCGGAAGCGTTGCGAAAGCCTGGGGCAGCTTGGCCTCGATCACCTTCACCAGCCCGTTGATATAGTCGATCAACGCGGTGCGACCGGCGTCGGTGTTGGGGAAGAGCTGCTTCGGATCATGGTTGAGCGCGGTCAGCCGTTCGCCGATCGAACCCTTGGTCATGCCCTGGCTCTTCAGGATCGCATCGATCTGCGACGAGATGTCCGCGACCTGCTCGCGGCCGAGAGCATGGACTTCCTCGGGTGTCAGCTTGGTCGTCGTCGCATTCATCAGCGCGTCGGCATAATATTCGTCGCCCTTCGGCAGCCGCCAAACTCCGGCGTCATGCGTAGCCGCCTTGCGCAGCCCGGCGACGAGCGCGATCTGGCGGTCGAGTGCCGGAAACACCTCGCTGACCACGATCTTCTCGGCCATCGCACCATAGTCGCCGGCGATGTTCTTCTGCTTCGTCCGGCGGACAACCGACTCGACCATCACGGTGTTCGCGGCGGGCGTATCGCGCAGCGCCTTGAGCTGTGCCATGGTCAGGTCGAGGGCAAAGTCCGGCGCGAAAGCACCGTAGCGGACATCCTCCTGCTGGAAGCGCGTATTCTCGTCGAGCACCCGAGCGAACTCGCGAAGCCGCGCGACATAGGCGTCAGCATCGGGCCTGGTTTCGATCACATGCTGAGAGTCGAGGAAATCGGGGACCTGCGAGTAGGGGCCGGTCAGCTGGCTGATCGCATAAGGCTCATAATAGCCTTCGGTGCTGCCAAAGGCATATTTGCTGCCGCCCTTGGTGATCTGCTCGTAGATGTAGACGATGACGTCGTAATTGAGCTGCGCCTTGGACGACAGCGCGGCGCGGTCCAGGCTGCGGAGCTGGGCCAGTGCGGCCTTGTTGCGGGCGAGGCTGCTGGCTTCGGTGGCCTTGCTATAGCCGTCGAGCTTGCTCTTGGCGGCAGCGCGCGCACCCTTGTCGAGGCCGAGGCCGGTCGCCAGTTCGGGATCATGGTCGAGCTTCTGCTCCCACAGCGCAGCGGCGAGTGCGGAGAGCTTCTGGTCGGCGGCATTGCCCGAAATCGCGGCAGCCTCGACGAGCCTCGGCACCGCGCCGGCAAGCAGGGCCAGACCGGCCGAGCCGATAAATTGACGTCTATCCATGAAGATTATCTCCCGAACGGGCCATGGCCGGGAGATTATCCGCAGATTTCAACGGCGCAAGACTGTATTATACGGAATACACAGTTGTTTTTAGGCCCTCAAACGCCGGGCGCAGGACATCCGTCCTGCTTGGCTTCCTCGCTATCGCTCGGACGCGCTGCACGCGCTTGTCTCTTCGAATCTCGCGAATGCGCCAAGCAGACCAGCGTCAGAGCCCCGCAGGGCTCCGCAAGGCCAAAGGCCGCCCGAGCTTATTGCGAGGAAGCCAAGCGAGGCGGATGCCTCGCGCCCGGCGTTTGAGGGCAAAAATCTAACGAAGTGGGGAGCTTCTGTTGCCCGGTGCTCCCCGAACCGCTGGATTCCGCTTCTGTTGCCCGGTGCGGACCGAACCGCGCTAAGCCTTAGTAACTTTGTCCGTGAGGACTAGGTTACGCGGCGATCGCGAGTGCCTCGTTATCGTTAGCACTTGTAGGTTCGAACGGTTTAACGGCTCATTCAGGCCGGGCAAAAACATCGCCTTTGAATACACGTCGATCCTAGTTCGGCCCCGTCAGGAACCCCGTTGCCGGGCCTTCTGGTGGAGCCGCCGGGTACCGCCCCCGGGTCCGCTGCATCTATTTCGCGACATCGTTTATCACCATAGCCGGGCGAACCCGGCAGCACCCATATAGGGGCGTGTCGCGGATATTTGAAGCCTTCCCGTGCGCGGATCAGCCCTTCCTTTTCAGTTCCGCCAATATCTCCCGCAAAAGCACCACATCCTCAGCGGGCGCCGCGGGTGCCTCCTCCTGCTTCCGCTGGAGCCGTTGCACGGCGCGCACCGCCAGGAACACGATGAACGCCACGATCAGGAAGTTGACGGTAACGGTGATGAACTGGCCGAAGCCGAGCAGCGGTACGCCGGCTTTCTTGAGATCCGCATAGCTGGTGAGAGAACCCGCGAAACCGGCGGGGATCGCGCCGAGCCGGATGAAATGGCTGGAAAAATCGAGGCCGCCGGTGAGATAGCCGATCACCGGCATGATGAGGTCGTCGGTCAGCGAGGTGATGATGCGTCCGAACGCCGCGCCGATGATGACCGCCACCGCCAGGTCGACGACATTGCCCTTGTTGATGAAGGCCTTGAAATCGTTGAGCATGTCAGGCTCTCCTTATGCGTTTTGAGGCAGCTTGGCCGTGATGCGATCATCACCCTCGTGCAATAAAGGTCAAGCCGGGCATTGAACTCCTCCGCGTCGGCAATACGTAGCTCGCTGATATAGTCGGTTCAGGGAAGACCAGCAGATGAGCATCGATCGTCGTTTCTCCGCCGCCCTGCTTGCTCCGGTCGCCGCGATTGCGGTCAGCGGCTGCGGCATCAACAGCGTGCCGGCCGCGCAGGAGGAAGCGAAGGCGAAGTGGGCCGATGTCCAGACCCAATATCAGCGCCGCGCCGATCTCATCCCCAACCTCGTCAACACAGTGAAGGGCTATGCGGCGCAGGAGAAGTCGGTGCTCACCGACGTCACCAACGCCCGCGCCCGAGCGACCAGCATCCAGCTGTCGGGCGCCGATTTGCAGGATCCAGCCAAGGTGAAGGCTTTCGCCGATGCCCAGGCACAGCTCAGCGGCTCGCTGGGCCGGCTGCTCGCCGTGTCGGAGGCCTATCCCGAGCTCAAGTCGAGCGATCAGTTCCTGGCGCTGCAGAGCCAGATCGAAGGCACGGAAAACCGCATCTCGATCGCTCGCCGCGATTATAACGAAGCGGTGCGCAGCTATAACACGCTGATCCGCACCTTCCCGACCGCGATCGGCGCCAAGGTCTTCCATGGCGCCCAGCCGCTGCAGCCATTCGAGGCCAGCGCCGGTGCCGCCAACGCGCCGACTGTCAGCTTTTGAGATCTGAGACGGTGGCGCGAGCAGCTTCTTTCCCCCTTCCCTTGAAGGGGAAGGGGATTGTCTGGATGCTAGTGGCGCTCCTCGCTGTCCTCGCCGCGCCCGCCTTCGCGCAGACCTTTCCCGCGCTCACCGGCCGGGTCGTCGATAACGCCCATCTTCTCCAACCCGATCAGGCTGCCGCGCTCGATGCGAAGCTCGCGCAGCTGGAACAGCAGAGCGGGCGGCAGATGGTGGTCGCGACGATCCCGGACCTGCAGGGCTATCCGATCGAGGATTATGGCTATCAGCTCGGCCGCAAATGGGGACTCGGCGACAAGAAGGCCAATGACGGGCTGCTCCTCCTAGTCGCGCCCAACGAGCGCAAGGTTCGGATCGAGGTCGGCTATGGCCTGGAACCGATCGTCACCGATGCGCTGTCGAGCGTGATCATCCAGCACAACATCCTGCCCAGGTTTCGCGCCCAGGACATGGCCGGCGGCATCATTGCCGGCAGCGACGCGCTGATCGGCCTGCTCCAGCTTCCCCCCGACCAGGCGCGTGCGCAGGCGGCCAAGATCGTCGCGGACGACCGCCAGCGGCAGGAAAGCGGCCCGCCGATCTCGCTGATCTTCTGGATCATAGTGCTGCTCTTCATCTTCGGATCGAGCATCGCCAATCGTTTCGGCGGCGGTCGTCGCTATCGCCGCGGCGGCGGCCCGGTCATCCTATGGGGTCCTGGCTGGGGCGGCGGAGGCGGCGGCGGCTGGGGTGGGAGTTCCGGCGGTGGCTGGGGCGGCGGTGGCGGCTTTTCGGGCGGCGGCGGTTCGTTCGGCGGCGGCGGATCGTCGGGGAGCTGGTGATGCAGAATATCATCAGCATCGACGAACAAGACATCGAGCTCGTCACGCAGGCCGTCACCGAGGCGGAAAGCCGTTCGGATGCCGAGATCGCGACGATCGTCGCCGAGCGTTCGGACAGCTATAACGATGTGCCGCTGATCTGGGCAGCGCTGGTCGCGTTGCTTGCGCTGGCCGTCTATGCCGCCTTCCCCGATGTCTATATCGGCCTGATCGACCGGTTGAGCGGGGGCTGGCATATCTGGACGCCGCGCGAGCTGCTGACCGTGATGGTCTTCGCCGTGACGATCAAGTTCCTGTTCACCCGCTTCGTCATCGGCTGGTGGCCGCTGCGCATGGTCTTCACGCCGGGCAAGACCAAGACGCGGCGCGTCCGCAACCGGGCGATAGCGCTGTTCAAAGCCTCGACAGAGCGGCGCACCCGCAGCCGTACCGGCGTGCTGATCTATCTGTCGATCGCCGAGCATCGTGCCGAGATCGTGGCCGACGAGGCGATCGTCGCGAAGGTGGCGCCCGAAGCCTGGGGCGCGGCGATGGCGCTGCTGGTCGATCATCTCAAGGAAGGTTTGCCAGGCGAGGGAATGGCCGCCGCCGTCAGCGCGATCGGCGGCGTTCTGGCCGAGCATTTCCCGCATAGCGGCAACGACCCCGACGAGATGCCGAACCGGATGATCTATCTGTGACGACCCCGGTCGAGACGATGTGGCAGGGCCGCTTCATCACCGCAAAGCGCGAAGGCCAGTGGGAATATGTCGGCCGCGCCCGCGGTATCCGCGCCGCGGTGATCGTCGCCATCGACGCCGGGCACATCCTGCTGGTCGAGCAATATCGGGTCCCGCTCAAGGCGAACTGCATCGAGCTTCCCGCCGGACTGATCGGCGACGAAACCGCGGACGAGGCGATGGAGATCGCTGCGGCACGCGAGCTGGAGGAGGAGACCGGTTACCGGCCCGCTCGAATCGAGGCGATCGGCGAGTTCGCATCGTCGCCCGGCATGGTCTCGGAAACCTTCACGCTGGTGCGCGCAACCGGGCTGGAGAAGGTTCATGACGGCGGCGGCGTCGAGGGCGAGAATATCATCGTCCACCGGGTCGCTCTCGACGAGGTGGCGGACTTTCTCGAGCGCCAGCGTGGGCTGGGCAAGATGATGGACGTGAAGCTGCTGCTGCTGTTGGGCGGCGGGATCCTTAAAGGTTGATCGGCCCGACCTGGAAATTGTCGGCATAGGCCTGCAGCTTGAGCGTCCGCGCCGCGCCGGCGACGACATGTGCGGTCAGGCCCTCGCGTTCGGCATAAGCGCGCGCCGCGTCCAATGTCGGGAAGCCCAGCTTAACCTGTCCGCGCGTGTCGCCGGAGCCGGTCCAGCCGGTCAGCGGATCGGCGCGCTTGGCTTCGGTCGGTTCATATTCGAGCACCCAGCTGTCGGTGCGCGCGCGGCCCGACTGCATCGCATTCTTGGTGAGCTGGTAGATGCGCGCATGCGCCATATGGACTGTCCCGGACGGCGTTGATGTAGGTGAGAGAGCCTTGCCGCAGCGCGGCGACGCTCGTCAAGACCGCTGCATCGCCTTCTTCGTCCGGAGCGTCGGATCGGCGCCCGCCGGGTCGTCCGGCCAGGGGTGCCGCGGATAGCGGCCGCGCATCTCCTTGGCGATGGCGGCCCAGCTACCCGACCAGAAGCCGGGAAGGTCCTTGGTGGTCTGGATCGGTCGGCCGGCAGGCGATGTGAGCCGCAAGGTCAGCGGCACCCGTCCGCCGCCCACCATCGGGTGCGACGACAGGCCGAACAGCGCCTGGGGGCGGATCTCGACCGCCGGCCCTCCTTCCGCCGCATAGTCGATCGGATGGCGGCTGCCGGCCGGCGACAAAAGATGCTCGGGCGCGAGCCGGTCGAGCGCTTGCCGCCCGTCCCAGCCGAGCAGATCGTGGAGCGCGTGCGACAGGCTGGCGACGGAAATGTCCGAAAGCCGCCGCTTGCCCTCGACCAGCGGCGCCAGCCAATCGTCGAGCGTCAGGATCAGGGTGGCGTCTGACAGGTCGGGTATTGCGCCGCCAAGCTCGGCCGCGAATGCCGCCCTGGCGCGTAGCGCCGTCACGCCCTCTGGCCAGGCGAGCAGATCGAGGCCGCGCGTCCGCACCGCATCGAGCAAGGCCGCGCTGATCATGGCGGGGGAGGCGCTTTCGTCGCGGCCGGACGCCAGCACGATCGCGCCAAGGCGGCGCTCGCGCCTTGCCTCCACCGCCCCCGTTGCGGGATCGAAGCGCGCGGTGCGGCGGATCTCGATGCGATCGGCAAACAGTTTCTCCACCTCCGCCGCGGCGATTGGCACCGCCGATAATATTCTTGCACCCGACGCCGCACCCTGGATCTCGGCTACCGCCAGCCAGTCGTTACGCGCCAGCGGCGATGTCGGATCGAGCCGGAAGCCGCGCCCCCCGCTGGATACCCAGTCTTCCCCCGACGCGGAGCGGCGCTTGGCGACGCGATCCGGATAGGCGAGAGCTACCGCCGCGGCGATCATCGAGTCGTCGCGACCGCGCTGGCCCACGAGCCGCGCCCAGCGTCCCGCCAGCTGCCGCGCACCCTCGCCGCGCTTACCGCGCTCGCTGCGCCAGCGTCGCAGCCGCAGCTCGAGGTCGGCATCCTGGCCGCCGAGGCCGCGTTCGGACAGCAATACCGCCACCTCCGCCGCCGTCTCGGCAAAGCCCTGCTCGCCGGCCCGGATCATCATATGGCCGAGCCGGGGCGGTAGCGGCAGGCCCGCTATCGCCTTGCCGTGCGGGGTAGGGCGGCCATCGGCATCGATTGCGTCGAGCCGGGCCAGCCGCTCGCGCGCCTCGCCGACCGCGGCGGGGGGCGGCGGATCGAGCCAGCGCAGCATCGCCGGATCCGAGACGCCCCACAGTGCACAATCGAGCGTCAGCGCCGACAGGTCGGTTTCCAGTATCTCGGGCGGATCGAAGCGGGGCAGGCCGGCCGTCGCCGCCGCCTCCCACAGCCTGTAGACCACGCCCGGCTGCTGGCGGCCGGCGCGGCCGGCGCGCTGCGTCACGGAGGCCTGGCTGGCACGCTCGGTGACCAGCCGGGTCATCCCGGCGGCGCGATCGTAGCGTGGACGCCGGGCAAGTCCCGAGTCTACGACGATTCGCAGCCCGTCGATGGTGATGCTCGTCTCCGCGATGGAGGTGGCGAGCACGAGCTTGCGGGTGCCCCCGGCCGAGGGCGCAATCGCTGCGCGCTGCTCGGCCGGATCGAGCGATCCGTGGAGACGGTGGAGAATCACGTCTTCGGGGAGGCCGCTCAGCCGTTCGGCCGTGCGCTCGATTTCGGCCACACCCGGCAGAAAGGCCAGCAGGCTTCCCTTCTCCTCGGCCAACGCACGGCGGATCACCGCCGCCATGTCGTCCTCGATCCGCTTCTCGGCCGAGCGGGCGACATGGCGGAGTTCGATCGGGAAAGCCCGGCCTTCGCTCTCGATCAGCGGCGCGCCGCCGAGAAGGTCGGCGAATCGCCCGCCATCGAGCGTCGCCGACATCGCGACGATGCGGAGGTCGGGCCGCAACGCCGCCTGCGCATCCAGCGCCAGCGCCAAGCCGAAATCGCTGTCGAGACTCCGCTCGTGGACTTCATCGAACAGCACCGCCGACACGCCGGGCAGATCGGGATCGGCCTGGATCCGGTTGACGAAAATCCCCTCCGTGACGACCAGGATCCGAGTCGCCGCAGACTGCTTGCTGTCGAGCCGGGTGGCGTAGCCGATCGACTTGCCGACTGGCTCGCCCGCGAGCTCAGCCATCCGCTCGGCCGCGGCGCGGGCGGCAAGGCGGCGGGGAGACAGCAGCAGGATCTGCCCGTCGCACCAGCCCTGACCGGCCAACGCCGGCGCCACCGCCGTGGTCTTGCCCGCACCCGGCGGGGCGACCAACACCGCATTGGCTCCGGCTGCCAGGGCGGCGATCAAATCGGGCAGTACGGCGTCGATAGGCAGCATGAGGGGAGTCTATAGCAACGTCGTCCCAGCGAAAGGCCAATGCTGTCGCGGGATTTTCATGGCGTGGTGAGTTTTGCTGGCTGCTGCCGGTGCAGCCATCATGGCCGTGCCTCATCGCCTTCGGATCCGCGGGGAACCGGAAAATCCCCTCACTTCGGGCATAAAAAGTAGAGAGTGATCAATCACTCTATTTTATTGACCTTTGCCCGCATGGCTGCTATTTCCAGTGCTACGCAAGCGCGGAAATCGGTTGCGTCTGCCTTTGGTGCCGTGTTGAAGCTTTTAAAGAGGTGTACAGGATGAGCGGTTTTGAGCACGCGGAACTGCGTTCCCAATATGATGATCTCATGGGGCTTGTTGCGCGCAAGGAGCCGACGCTGGCGCCCAGCATCCTGAAAGTTCCCGTGACGGATTACACGGATCGCGACCGCTGGGAGCGCGAAGTCAAGCTACTCCGGAACACCCCGATGATGCTAGCATTGTCGAGCGAACTGCCCGAGCCGGGCAGCTATTGGGCGATGACCCGTGTCGGCGTGCCGATGATCCTAACGCGCCTCAAATCGGGCGAGGTGCGGCTGTTCATCAATGCCTGCCGACATCGCGGCGCCAAGGTGGTCGAGGAAGGAAAGGGCAAACAACCGCGCTTCACCTGCATCTATCATGCCTGGACATATGGGCTGGACGGCAAACTCCTCGCCTTGCCAGAGAACCGGCTCTTCGGCGATGTCGACAAGTGCGATTATGGCCTCACCGAGCTTGCGGTGGAAGAGCGCGCGGGGCTGATCTGGGGCATGCTCACCCCGGGCAAACCGCTTGGTCTCGACGAGTATCTTGGGCCGGAGATGGCAGATCTGTTGACGAAATGCCGTCTCGATCGGTTCAAGGTGGTCAACCAGATCGAACTGCCCGCCGCGAACTGGAAACTAGCGTTTGAAGGCTATTGCGAATCCTATCATTTCATCAGCTTACACGCCAAGAGTTTTGGCAGCTTCGTTATTCCCAATGTCCTGAAATTTGATCGCCTGCATACCCACACTCAGTTTCTGACGCCGGTTCTAGGTATTAAAGAGCGGTGTGATCCTTCATCTACGGAGGATCTAAAACGTTACGTACAGCTTGCCTTCACCTGTTTCCCAACGACTTTCTTCGCATTCGCCAGCGATACTGCTTTCTCCGCCGCAAAGGAATCCGGCGCGGAGCCGGTAGAGCGAATTTTCATTAACCAGGTTCTGCCGGGGGACAGTCCGGAAACGTCGATAACCATCTCTCGCACCGTGGTCAGTGAGGACTTCATCGGGACACCAATGGAGGAAGAAACGCGGCACTGGTCAACGATGACCCATGAGACCGTCCGCAAGGAAGATTACCCGGTCGTCCAAAGTACCCAATCGACACTGCTCTCCGGTGCTCAGGATCATTTTACCGTCGGACGTAACGAGATCGCCATTCATCACCTCCATCAGACAATACGTGCAGCCTTGGGAGATGAACCTTTAGGCAAATGACACTGTCCTGCGATGTGGCGTGACTTCGGAGGAGATCCTCTGCGCTCACCCACTGCTTCGTAGGACGGCGGCCTGAGAATGAAGTGCCGAAGAAAGTCTTTTCGGCAATGTTGGTTTCGTTCCCTGGTCTGCTGCACCGGACAAGCTGCCTTCACCAGCGGGATCGCCCGCTCTGAATCGACGCGATCCTTTGCCAACAGGCGGAGTTCGCCTCCAATTCCCGATGCTCGCAATGTGGCGAAGCGGCGCAGAAGGCCCAGTCGTCGACGCTTGTTTTATCTAACGCAGTTTGTAATAAGTCCCTCGACTTGGAGAGGATGCATATGGCGCGGTTGCGGAACAAGGTGGCGGTAATCACCGGCGGCTCCTCGGGCATGGGGTTGGCCGCCGTCGAGATGTTCGTCGGGGAGGGCGCCAAGGTGGTCGTCGCTGACATCAAGGCTGAAAAGGGCAGGCTTCTGGAAGCGCGCTACCCCGAAAATGTGCGGTTCCAGATGTGCGACATCAGGAACGAAGACGAGATTGCCGCCACGGTCGAGCGCGCCGTGCAGGATTTTGGCGGTCTCGATATCATGTATCACAACGCTGGAGCGGCGGGTGCGAAGGAGGGCCTGGAGACGATGACCGTCGCCGGCTGGGACGACACCCAGGCGATGCTGCTGCGAAGCTCCGCGCTTTGCATCAAGCATGCGATCCCGCCGATGAAGCAGCGCGGCAAGGGCTCGATCATTCTGACATCCTCGGTCGGCGCGACCAATTTGCGGCCCGGCACGCCCGCCTATTCGGTGGCGAAAAGCGGCGTCATCACGCTGGGCCGGCTGGGGGCCCTGGAATTCGCCGCGCACAACATACGCGTCAACGTCATCATACCCGGCGGCTTTGCGACGCCGATCTACGGCGATCTGGTGGGGGCTTCTCCCGAGGTTGCCGAACGGATGCCGCTTTACATGGATGAACTGATGGCCGCGTGGCAGCCGCTCCCGCAGCCCGGCAAGCCGATCGACATCGCCTATGCGGCAACCTTCCTCGCCTCCGACGAGGCCGGGTTCATCACCGGAATTGCGCTCCCCGTCGATGGTGGACTCACGCTGCATCGGCCCACCAACGCGACCAATTTCCTGTTCGATCATCTCAACGCGGCCAAGGCCAAAGCCGAGGCTGATCTGGCCCGCGGCTGATTAATCGCGAACCACGCAGTGCCATCATCCGCCTCGCGCTCCTCCGAAGCGCCAGGCGGAGCAGTTCCGATCATGTCAGAATATGGAGTGAGGTGGCCAAGGAGCAGCTGATAACAGAGCGTGCCGCTGACTTATGTCAGTTATCCAGAAACAGAAGGTGGGCGGACGCACTCAATGCGTCTTCGAATATCTTGTTGGGCAGATCGGCATCGGCGCCGGCAGCCTGATGAACATCATCCTGATCGGTGATCGCGCCGTAGCAGATTTCGTTGATCAACCGGACCCTGGCATCGAACAGGGTCTGCGGCAGATGGCTGACCTGCTCTCTCAAAACTCCCATTACGAAAAAGGCGATGGGTGCGAGTTCTTGGGTCCCCGCCCTGGCGTCCCATTGAGGGAAGCGGTTAACGGCGCGCAGGAATGCGGCAAAGCTATGGCGGCCATAGCGGTCGACTTCGTCAAAGACCGGCTTGAACGTGATCCTGAACAATGTCAGCGGATCTCCCAATGTCCCTTCCGCCTTCGCAGCGGCGAGAAGTGGCTGGCGGCGTTTTTCTAGCACCGGTATGCGCGATCTGAAGATCGCGCCGATCAGGCCGTGCTTGTCGCCAAAGTGATAGCCGATGGAAGATTTGTTGGCAGATCCCGCGGCGTTGCTGATTTCGCGCAACGACGCACCCTCTATACCATGCGCACCCCATAGCCGCTCGGCCGCTTCGACGATCGCCTCGATCGTCGCGATCCCTCGCGCCGGCGTCGGGCGCGAGCGCGCGTCGATGGATTTCCGACCCTGACCCGCCTTTGATTCCGTCATTTTCCCTCGGTTTTCACCGCGTCATGTCGACCGCGCCATCTCCTTAGCTTCACTACGCGCGTGACAGCAACGATGTACATGTCAGCAGCTAGATTCCTCAACCGAGGCAGATCGGTTGCGTTGCGTGTAGCGGACGACAGCGGTCGCGCCGCCGGCGAACTGGCGGCCGGAACGGAATATGCCGGCCTGTGGGGCACGTTACGCTACGCTCCAAGTCGATGCGACCGAGACCCCGAACAACCATTCACTCGCTATATCGGCATAAGAAGGCGGTAACGCTCTCCGCCCTCTCATATGGAAGCCAGTGACCCGCGTGCGGCACGATCTCTACCGTCGCGTCTGGCCGGGCGGCGCGAACGATGGCGACGTTTTCGTCCATATAATCTGCGCTGAAATTATCGCGACCGCCCCAAATGAAATGAGGCACCGGCGAAATTCCCGGTAGCATGTCGCGCAGAAAGGGGCGCCGCGTGAGCGCGAAGCTTGTTGCGCGAACTCTAAGGTGATTCTGTTCCTGAACTTCCAGGGCTAGATCGTCCGCAGATCGGGGATCGGCAAACATCGTGCTCATCAGATTGCACCTGTGCGCCGCCCTCCTTTCCGTACCAACCAGTCCGCGCAGGCCCATTACCTCCGGCCTCGGCCTGCCAGTGGCCAGACAAATCGGCGCCACCAGCGCAAGCGATAGAACGCGTTCGCGATCAGCTTGAGCCAAGGCTCCCGCGATCATGCCGCCGAATGAGAACCCTGCCAGATTATAATGGCGGTTGGCTCCCAGGATTTGAACCAGTCCGCTACTCAGCGCTGTAACGATCTCACCTGGCGTATCCCTTTCTGTAACCGGGTCGGAGTCGCCCATGCCCGGCAGATCGGGCGCCAACACCAGGAAACGTTCCGCCAGGGAAGGGATATTTCGCACCCAATGCCGCCACGATCCAAAACCGCCGTGGATCAACACCAACGGGGGGCCGTTGCCCCATTCCCGCCAGATTATCGATCCCTCGCCGGAGGCTGTGGCGAATCTCCTGGCCGAAGAGTCCAGGGATTCCAGCATGTGCAATCACTGTACTCCAGCTCGTCCGGGATCGATGTGGCTTTCTGCATCACAACCTACTTCCGCGCCGATGACGGCATGGAGTGTGCAGGGTTTCCGCGATCTCAATAGGCCCGGGACACCGCGAACTGGGCGGCTTCGATCAGGGCGGACTTGGCCAAGCCGTTGGGAAAGCGGGCCAGCGCATCGATAGCCCGCTGCGAATAGTGGCGGGCGCGTGCTGCTGTGTCGGCGAGCGCGCCGGTTTCACGGAGGATTGCGGTCGCCCGGACCAGGTCGTCGTCCTCGTTGCGCAGGCCCTCGATGGCCTCGCGCAGGAATTCGCGCTCCGCAGGGTCGGCACGGGCGAAGGCCAGGATCACCGGCAGCGTAACCTTGCCGTCGCGAAAGTCGTCACCTGCGTCCTTGCCCATCGTCGCCCCGTCCGAGACATAGTCGATGACGTCGTCGACCAGCTGGAAGGCGATGCCGAGATAGCGGCCATATTGATCGAGTGCCTCCTCAATCGCAGGCTCGCGTTCGGCCACTACTGCGGCGATGCGGCAGGCGGCGGCGAACAGGATGGCGGTCTTGGCGGTGATGATTTCAAGATAACGTTCTTCGCTCGTGTCGATCCGACGCTGCGCAGTCAGCTGGTTGACCTCACCCTCGGCGATAACCGCCGAGGCATTGGAGAGGATGCGCAGCACCCTGAGCGACCCATCCTCGACCATCAGCTCGAATGATCTACTGAACAGGAAGTCCCCGACCAGGACGCTGGCGGCATTGCCCCAGATCATATTGGCGGTGCTGCGCCCGCGGCGCAGGCCTGACTGGTCGACGACATCGTCGTGCAGCAGGGTGGCGGTGTGGATGAACTCGACGGTGGCGGCCAGCCTGTGGTGACGCTCGCCGCTATAATCGAGCAGCTTCGCGCAAGCGAGCGTAAGCATCGGCCGCATCCGCTTGCCGCCGCCAGCTATCAGATGGCCGGCCAGTTCAGGGATGAGCGGCACGTCCGATTGCATCCGCGCCAGGATCACGCTGTTGACCGCATTCATGTCCGAGGCGACCAACGCCATGATGGGATCGAGCGAGGGCGTCGGCGCGCGGCGGATCGGAGTGACGGTGGCTGTCATGGGCACGCCCATGAGCCCCGATCGCGCGAAACGCAATACGGCACCGATATGAAGAGCGCCGTCCGGCCGTTCTCGATCGAAATCAGACTTGCCAAGCCCGGCAGCGATCAACATTAGGCGAGTTGCAAGCAACGGTGAGGGTGGCGGCATGACAGATGATATCCTGAGTCGCTACCGCGAAAGCATCGACAACATCGATGCCGCGCTGATCTTCATGCTTGCTGAACGGTTCAAGGTCACCAAGGCGGTGGGCGAGTATAAGGCCACGACCGGCTTGCCTCCCGCCGATCCCGCCCGCGAAAAAACCCAGATCGAGAGGCTGCGTACGCTGGCCAACAGCGCCAATCTGGATCCGGATTTCTCCGAGAAATTCCTGCGCTTCATCATCGACGAAGTGATCCACCACCATCGGCAGGCGAAAGCGGGAGGGTGATCTTTTCCTCCATCCTCCCCCGGCGCGGGGAGGATCCTAGTTTAGCCCCTCAGCCATTTCCGCCAATTCCAGCCAGCGCAGCTCTGCTTCTTCCTTTTTCGCCCGCGATGCTTCGATCGCCTGCATCAGCGTATCGAACTTCTTCGGGTTGTTCGCGTAGAGGTCCGGATCGGCCAGCGCCGCCTCGTCGCGCGTGATCGCCGCTTCCAGCTTTTCGATCTCCACCGGCAGCAGTTCCAGGTCGCGTTGATCCTTGTAGCTCAGCTTCGTCCTCGCCTTCGCCGGAGCAGACGGCTCCGCCTTCGGTGCGGCGGCGCGCTTCGGTTCGCTACGGCTGGTTCGCTGTCGCTCCCAGTCCTCATAGCCGCCAGCGACGATGTCGACCTTGCCCGAGCCATCGAGGCCGAGCGTTACCGTCACCGTCCTGTCAAGGAAGTCGCGATCGTGGCTGACGATCAGGACGGTGCCTTCATAATCCGAGATCACCTCCTGGAGCAGATCGAGCGTCTCAAGGTCGAGATCGTTGGTCGGCTCGTCAAGCACCAGAAGGTTCGATGGCCGGGCGAACTCGCGGGCCAGCAGGACGCGCGATCGTTCGCCGCCGGACAGCGTTCCGATCTTCGCTTCGGCGATGGCGGGCTCGAACAGGAACTCCTTGAGATAGCCATGGACGTGTTTCCGGACGCCCTGGACATCGATCCAGTCGCCGCCGTCGGCGAGCACGTCGCGGACCCGCTTTTCGGGCGCCATCAGTTTGCGCTGCTGATCGATGACGATGCCGTTGAGGGTCTTCGACAGCTTGACCCGCCCTTCGTCCGGTATCAGCTCCCCGGTCAGCAGCTTGAGCAGGGTCGATTTGCCGGTGCCGTTCGCGCCGACCACGCCGATCCGGTCGCCGCGCGTCACGCGGAAGCTGAAATCCTTGATGATGGTGCGCTGTTCGAAACGCTTGGTGACATGCTCGGCATCGATCACGACCTTGGTCTTCACGTCATCGACGGCGATGGCGAGCCGGGCGGTCCCGGGCGGGCCGAGCATCGCCTTGCGCTGCTCGCGCATCTCGTAGAGCTTGGTAAGCCGCCCCTGGTTACGCCGGCGCCGCGCCGTAACCCCGCGCAGTTTCCAATGCTCCTCGATCTTGAGCTTGGCGTCGAGCCGTTCGGCGTTGCGCGCCTCCTCCTCATAGACCCGTTCGGTCCACGCCTCGAATCCGCCGAAGCCGACCTCGTGGCGGCGGATCGCACCGCGATCGAGCCAAAGGGTCTGGCGGGTCAGCCGCGTCAGGAAGGTCCGGTCATGGCTGATCGCGATGAACGCACCGGTAAAGCGGCCGAGCCAGCCCTCCAGCCATTCTATCGCGAAGAGGTCGAGATGATTGGTCGGCTCGTCGAGCAGCAGCACGTCCGGCTCCATCGCCAGTGCGCGCGCAATCGCGGCGCGACGGCGTTCGCCACCGCTGGCGCTTGCGGCCTCGCGCGACAGGTCGATGCCGATCTGATCGGCAATCGCCTCGACCTCGTGCAGCGCCGGCGCGTCGGGGCCCGCCATGGCGAAGTCGCGCAAGGTCGCGTGGCCGGCCATCGATGGTTCCTGCTCGAGCAGCACCACGCGCGAGCCGGGCACGATGGTGCGCAGCCCCTCGTCGGCATCGATCGTCCCGGCCAGCAGTTTGAGCAAGGTCGTCTTGCCGGCGCCGTTGCGGCCGATCAGTGCGAGCCGGTCACGCGGCGCGACATAGAGGTCGAGCCCGCGAAACAGCCAGCCGCTGCCCTGCACGAGGCCGAGATTCTGATAGGCGAGTATAGGTGCGGGCATAGCCGTCGGGGGCCTGTTCTGGGGTGTCTTCGATCGGCAACAGGTTGCCGGTTTTCGCTAAAGCACGAACATTCATGCCCTATTCAAGCCCCAGACCCTATGCCAATACCCCATGTCAATGCGTAACCCCCTTGCCGCCATGTGTCTGGCGATCTTCTTTCTCGCCAGCGCGCCGGTCTCGGCGGATCGCAATCGCGCGCCCGAACAGGATGCTTTGCGCAACGGTGTGCGCTCTGGCGAGTTCCTGCCTTATCAGGAGATGCGCGCACGCGCGCAGGGCCGGGTCGACGGCCAAATGATCGGTTCCGAGTTCGATCCGGGAACAGGGCGCTACCGTTTCAAGTTTCAGCGGGGCGGATCGGTGATATGGATGGACATGGACGGCCGCACCGGGCGCGAACTGGGCCGCGTCGGTCAATAAGCGATGCCCGGAGAGGGCATCTGAAAAGGGGAATACATGCGCGTCCTGATCGTCGAGGATGAACCGAATCTCGGCCGGCAATTGCGGGCCACGCTCGAGGGCGCCGGCTATGCGATCGATCTCGCCACCGACGGCGAGGACGGGCATTTTCTCGGCTCGACCGAGAATTACGACGCGATCATCCTCGATCTCGGCTTGCCCGAGGTCGACGGGCTGACGGTGCTGGACCGATGGCGGCGCGAAGGCAGGGACACGCCGGTATTGGTGCTGACCGCGCGCGACAGCTGGTCGGACAAGGTCGCCGGTCTCGATGCCGGCGCCGACGATTATCTTGCCAAGCCGTTCCAGACCGAAGAGTTGATCGCACGGCTGCGGGCGCTGATCCGCCGCGCGTCGGGCAACGCATCTTCGGAACTGATTGCGGGCGACGTCCGCCTCGACACGCGCAGCGGCAAGGTAACGCTGGCAGGCGAGCCGGTGAAGCTGACGGCGCAGGAATATAAGCTGCTCAGCTATCTGCTCCATCACAAGGGCAAGGTGGTCAGCCGCACCGAACTGATCGAGCATATCTACGACCAGGATTTCGATCGCGATTCGAACACTATCGAGGTGTTCGTCACCCGCATCCGCAAGAAGCTCGGCCAGGATGTTATAACCACGATCCGCGGCCTGGGCTATTCGCTGGATGACCCGGCATAAGCCTGGCCATGACGCTTAGACGCCAGCTCGCCACGGCGCGCAGCTGGTTCTTCAGGCGGCGCCATAACGAGACCCACTCGACCGGCTCGCTGACCGGGCGGATGATTTCGATTGCCGCGCTGTGGATCAGCGTGCTGCTGCTCGCCGGCGGCTTCGCGCTCGATCGGGTGCTGAGCGAGGCGATTACGCGCAATTTCGATGCCCAGCTCGAATATGTCCTCAATGCGATGATCGCATCGGCCGAGATCGGCCCCGATGGCGAGGTCCGGTTCAACCGCCCGCTGGGCGACCAGCGCTTTCTGGAACCCTATTCCGGCCTATACTGGCAGGTGTCCGGCCCTGCCCATGAACCCTTCCGCTCGAGGTCGCTCTGGGATCGCGCCCTGCTCCAGCAGCGCGATCACGCCGGTCAGCAGCTTCACGTCGCCGACAGCGACGAGTTTGACGGCGAGCCGCTGCGCGTGCTGGACCGCGAGGTGCGGCTTCCCGGCTCATCGACCGAATGGCGCTTCCAGGTCGCCGCCAGTCGCGCCAGCCTCAACGACCAGATTACGGTGCTCAGGCGGACACTGGTGCGCTCCTTCGCGATTCTCGGGCTCGGACTGATCATCCTGGCGGCGCTGCAGGCGACCTATGGCCTGTGGCCACTGCGCAGCCTGCGCCGGGCAGTGGCGGCGGTCGGTTCGGGTGCCAGCGCCCGGATCGACGCCAAGCTTCCCAACGAGGTTCGCCCCTTGGTTGAGGAGCTGAACGAGCTGCTTGCGCATAACGAGCGGCAGGCGGAGGAGGCGCGCCGCCATGCCGGCAACCTCGCCCATGCGCTCAAGACGCCGCTGACCGTGCTGATGAACGAGGCGACCGCCGGCAGCGCCGAACTGGTGGAGACGGTGGTGCGGACCACCGCCGATATGCGCCGCCAGGTCGACCACCATCTTGCGCGGGCCCGCGCGGTAGGCCGTCGCGCCAATGCGCAGGCCCGCGCCGAGGTGTGGCCATCGCTGAAGGCGGTCGAGCGCGCGATGGCGCGGATGCATCGCCATGTCACGGTCGACATGATCGGTGACCAGAAGGCTGTGGTGCATGTCGAGCGGCAGGATCTCGACGAAATCCTGGGCAACCTTATCGAGAATGCCGCCAAATATGGCCAGGGCCGCGTCTTCGTTACCGTGGTCCGCGAAATCTCCAACGTCGCGGTGTCGCGCAAGATCGACTTCGTCGAGATCCTGATCGAGGATGACGGCCCCGGCATCCCGCCCGCCGAGCGCGGCAAGCTGTTCGAACGCGGCGCGCGGCTGGACACCGGCAAGCCCGGCACCGGCCTCGGCCTCGCTATCGTCCGGGACGTGATCGGCA
This sequence comes from Rhizorhabdus argentea, assembly GCF_037861105.1. Classification (NCBI taxonomy): domain Bacteria; kingdom Pseudomonadati; phylum Pseudomonadota; class Alphaproteobacteria; order Sphingomonadales; family Rhizorhabdaceae; genus Rhizorhabdus; species Rhizorhabdus argentea. The sequence goes on along the minus strand of NZ_JBANFK010000006.1, from coordinate 194,806 downwards.
TCTATGGCGGGACGATTGGCCTCGAGGAGAGCGAGGATCTCGGCGGGCTACTGGTGCGGGTGCGACTGCCGGCGGCAAGCTGACGGCATAAGACCCTCCCTGGAGGGTTGGGCTATGGCATTTAGACTTGATCGTTGGAATTTTCGTCATCCCGGACCTGATCCGGGATCTCGCTTCTTTTCTTCGTCGATCGTTTGATCGCCGGGCAAAGGCAGCGGGATCCCGGATCAGGTCCGGGATGACGGTGTTCTGGAGCGAAGGAGAGACATCGGCTAAACCGTCTTTCCAGCCCGCCCCGCGAGTTCCACCACATATTGCCATGCGACCCGGCCCGAGCGGCTCCCCCGCTGCGTCGCCCAGGCGATCGCATCGAGCGGCTGGAAGTCCAGCCCGAAGCGGGCGGCATAGCCGGCCACCATCGCGACATAGGTGTCCTGGTCGCAGACATGGAAGCCGAGCGACAGGCCGAAGCGGTCCGCGAGCGCGAGCTTGTCGTCGATCACGTCCCGCGGATTGATCGGGCTGTCCTGCTCCTTCAGATCGCGCGAGACGATATGGCGGCGATTCGCGGTGACATGGAGCCTGGCGTTGCCCGGTCGCGCCTCGGCGCCACCTTCGAGCATCGAGCGCAGCAGCCGTGGCCCTTGGCCGCCGGCCGCATCGTCGAAGCCGAGGTCGTCCAGGAACAGGATAAAGGCGCGCGGCACGTCGGCGATCGTCGCGAACAGGCGGGGCAGCATCTCGACCTTCTCGCCTGCCACTTCGATGAGCGCGATATCGTGCCCCTCGGTGCGCAGGGCTGCGACCGCGGATTTGACGAGCGCCGACTTGCCGGATCCGCGCGCACCCCAGAGCAGCACGTCATGCGCCGCCGCGCCCCTGGCAAGCCGCCGTGCATTGTCAACCAGTGCCGACTTCTGCGCGTCGATGCCGGTCAGCAGGTCGAGCGGCAGCGGCGCGAAGGCGCGCGCCGCTGCAAGGCCGCCGTCGCGCCATACATAGGCGGCATGGGCGGCGGGATCGGCATGCGGTGCGGGCAGTGGCGCAATTCGATCGAGCGCGTCGGCGATGCGGGTGAGGGTGGGGTCGGTCATCGCGGGTGGATAATCCAACACTCCTCGTCATGCCACCCCGCGGCAGGTTTTGCGACGTTCCCCACTCACCTCATTCCGTCATCCGGCGGAGGCCGGGATCTCGAAAGAGGTTCGCGACCTCAACTCCGTCCCCGACGAACGAGACCCCGGCCTCGCGGTGACGCCGCGAGCCGCACCCGCCTGATCGATAGGAAGGGTTACGCCTCGATCCCATATTGCTTGAGCAGATCGTAGAGAGTCGGCCGGCTGATTCCCAACATCTTCGCGGCACTTGAGATGTTACCCTCGCTCCGCGCCAGAGCGCGCGTGATCGCGGTGCGGTCGGCGACCTCGCGAACCGCCTTCAGGTTCAGGAAGCCCCCATCCTCCCGCTCGGGCAGCAGGTCGAGATCCTCGGCGGTGATCAGCTTGCCGTCGGCCATGATCACCGCGCGCTTTAGCTTGTTCTCCAACTCGCGGACATTGCCCGGCCAGAGCCAGCCGTCGATCGCCGCCAGCGCATCGGGTGCGAAGCCGCGAACCGGCGAACCCATGTCGCGCGCGAGCTTCTTGACCAGCACGCGTGCGATCAGCAGCGCGTCGCCGGGGCGCTCGGCGAGCGAAGGGATCCGCACCACGATCTCGGCAAGCCGATAATAGAGATCCTCGCGGAAGCGCGTCTCGGCGATCATCGCGTCGAGATTCTGATGGGTCGCGCAGACGATCCGCGTGTCGACGGGAATCGTCTTGCGGCTGCCGATCCGCTCGATCACCCGCTCTTGCAGGAAGCGCAGCAGCTTCACCTGGAGCGGCAGCGGGATGTCGCCGACCTCGTCGAGGAACAGGGTGCCGCCCTGCGCCTGCTCGATCTTGCCCTCAGTGGTCTTGATCGCGCCGGTGAAGGCGCCCTTTTCGTAGCCGAACAGCTCGGCTTCGAGCAGGTTTTCGGGGATGGCAGCGCAGTTGATCGCGACGAAACTGCCTTCGCGGCGCTTGCTGGCGCGATGCAGGCCTCGCGCCAGCACTTCCTTGCCGGTGCCGCTTGCACCGAGCAGCATGACCGAGACATCGCTGGTCGCGACTCGCTCGATCGTTCGGGCGACTTTCAGCATCGCCGGGTCGTTGGTGATCAGGCCGCCGTCCAGAGCCGCGCCGTCGCCCTGCGCCTGTAGCCGGGCATTTTCCTGCTCGAGCTCATGCAGCTGGAAGGCGCGCGCGACGATAAGGCCGAGTTCGTCGATATCGACCGGCTTATGATAATAATCATAAGCCCCGGCGGCCACGGCGCGCAGCGCGCCTTCGCGTGCGCCATGGCCGGAAGCGACGATCACCTTGGTATCGGGTTTGAGCGCAAGGATCGCGTCGAGCGTCGCGAAGCCTTCGGTAGTGCCGTTGGGGTCGGGCGGCAGGCCGAGATCAAGAGTCACCACCGCCGGCTCATAATGGCGTAACGCTTCGATTGCCGCCGCCCGGCTGGTGGCCGAGATCACGTCATAATCCTCATAGGCCCAGCGCAGTTGCTTCTGCAGGCCTTCATCGTCCTCGACGATCAGCAGGTGGGGCTTTGCGCCGGTGCTCATGCCGTCGCACCGATCTTGCCGCCGAACAGCGCCGCCAGCGGGAGGACGATGGTGAAACGGCTGCCCTGGCCCTCGCGGCTTTGCACCTCAAGCCGTCCGCCCATGCCGGCAATGATGGAGCGCGCCTCGAAGGCGCCGATGCCGAAGCCGTCCTGCTTGGTCGACGAAAAGGGGTGGAACAGCCGCGACCGGATGAACTCCGCCGACATACCGCAGCCGCGATCGATGACCTCGACTATTGCCTCCAGCCCGCGCCGCGCGATGATCAGGTCGATCGGCTCACCCCCCAGGCTCGCGTCGATCGCATTCTGGAGAAGATGGCTGAGCGCCTGCTCGAAGCGATCCGGATCGACCACCGCCATCACCTCGTCGCGTGCGCTGATCCGCACGGGATAAGCGTTGGTGCGCTCGCGCAGCAGCTCCTCGGCCAGTTCGCGCAGCGACCAGGGTGCCGGTTCGTCTGGTTGCGGCCGGTGGTGCTGCGACAGCCGCGCAAGCAGATCGTTCATCTTGCCGACCGAGTTCTTCAGTGTGTCGATCATGTCGGCCCGGAATTCCGGCTTGTCGGCATGGCGCTCGGCATTGCGCGCGAGCAGGCTCAGCTGGCTCACCAGGTTCTTGATATCATGCATGATGAACGCAAAGCGCCGGTTGAATTCGTCGAAACGCCGGGCATCGGAAAGCGCCTCCTGTCCGCGGGCCTCGGCTAGATAGCTCGCAACCTGCCGCCCCGCCACCCTCAGCAGATCATGGTCCTCGTCGTCCAGCAGCCGCGGTTCGAGCGGGCGCTCGAGCAGGGCCGCGCCGACCAAGCGGTCGAAATGGATCAGCGGTACCAGCGTCCAGCCCTGCTCCTCCGCCACCATCCACTCGGGCACCAGCGGGAGCGCGACCGCGGTTTCCCCGGAGCGCATCTGTTCGAGCTCGATCACCTCGCCCTCGGCTTCGAGATGCGCGGCGAGGTCCGCGCCGGCCGCCACCTGCGGTGCATCGAGCGACTGCCAGTTCCATCGCGCTGACGTTTCCAGCCCGCCATCGTGACTCCGCAACATCAACAAGCCGCCGGGACAGTCGAAGATATCGGCGATCGCCTTGACCGTTCGTTCCGCCAGTGCAGGCGCCGCCTCGCCGGGTTGGCCGATGGTTTCCGTAAAGCGGCGCCATTCCAGGCGATAGTCATAGCGGTGCTGGAAAAGGTGGCGGGCCACCTCCTTCTTGAACCGCTCGCGAAACCGGGTGGAGGGGAATAGCGACAGCGCAAAGGCCGAGAATGCAAATGCAATGGTGAGCTGGGGCAGCCGCTCGATATGCCCGCCCACGGCAAGCAGCCGCGCGAACAGCACCATCGCGGCCAGATAGCCGCCGCTGACCACCAAGGTCATGGTCTGGAAGCCGGCGCTACGCGAAGTCCGCATGCGATTGAGGGTGGCGAGTCGGCTGACCGTCACCAGCAACGGCGCGATCAGCACCATCATGAGGCCGCGCAGCGCGAACAGCCCCTTGGGCCAGCTGTCGATCAGATAGGCTACGGTCGCCAGGTTGAGGTCGAAGGCCCACATCACGGCGAGCGCCAGCATCGGCGAGCCCAGCCCCCACCGCGCCTCCGGCGATGCCGCAGTGTAGAGATTGTGCAGCAGGCACAACGCGCCGATGGCGATTGCGATGCGCATCGCCTGCCCCGACAGGAAGAGCCCTTCCTGAATTCGCGGGCTGCCGGAGAATAGCAGCGGCAACAGCTTGATCACCACCGCCGCCAGGATCAGCGAGGCGAGTAGCATGTAGAGCGCAAGGATCGCCGGTCGCCGCTTGCCCGCGCCCAGCGTCGGCTGGAGCGCGAACAGGAAACCGACCCAGGCTGCATCGGCCAGGCTCTTGGCCACGCTCGACGCCACGCCGCCCGCACCACTGGTGGCAACCAGCGCACACCAGAGGGCCGTCAGCCCACAGGCCAGGGTCAGCGCGATCCGGCGCGGTCCGCCCGTCCTGACAGTCGCCAGCCAGCCGACCAGGGCCGCGAACATGAACGCCGCCAGCGCGTGGCTCCACATCGTTGCGGCCTGGATGATCGGCTCGGGCAGGGCAGTGGTATAGACGGGAGCAAGCTCGACCTGGTTGGCCAGCATGGCGGCTTCGAGTCCCCGTGCCATTCGGCTATCGAGCCCCTTCGGCCCAGAGCAGCACGCGCAGCGTCTGAAGTATGATCAGCACGTCTAGGAACGGACTGTAGTTCTTCGTGTAATAAAGGTCATATTCGAGCTTGTGCCGGGCATCGTCGAGGTTGGCGCCATAGGGATAGTTGATCTGGGCCCAGCCGGTGATGCCCGGCTTGATCATGTGCCGCTCGGCATAGAAGGGGATCTGCTTTTCCAGCTCCGCGACGAACTCCGGACGTTCGGGGCGGGGGCCGACGAAACTCATGTCGCCCTTCAGCACCGTCCACATCTGCGGCAGCTCGTCGACGCGGATCAGCCGGATGATACGGCCGATCCTGGTGACCCGCGCGTCGCCCTTCTGCGCCCAGATGGCGGAACCGCCGCTCTCTGCATCCTGCCGCATCGAGCGCAGCTTCAATATCTCGAAGATTTCGCCATAGCGCCCGACCCGGCTCTGCCGGTAGAAGGCCGGCCCCGGGCTATCCAGCTTGATCAGCATCGCCGTCGCCAGGATGACCGGCGCGGTAATCGCGAGCAGCAGCGCGCTCACCGCAAGATCGAAGCCGCGCTTGAGGATCAGCGACAGTTGCCGCCCCGACGAAAAACCATCGGAGAAAATGAGCCAGGACGGCCGCACCGTGTCGAGGTCGATGCGACCGGTTTCGCGCTCGAGAAAGTCGGCTATGTCGGTGACATGGACGCCCGTGGTCTTCAGTCGCAGCAACGCATCGACCGGCACGGTATTGCGGCGTTCGTCCAGGGCGAGGACGACTTCGTTGGCCGCGGTCTTCTCGACCAGGTCGGCCAGGCTCTCGATGTCGGTGCGCGAGATGGCGGCTTCGATCTGGGCCGGTGCGTCCTTCATGTCCACGCAGCCGACGATCACGAAGGCCGCGCCAGCGCGTCGTTCCATATCGGCGAGCCGCTTGGCGTTCCGGCCCGCGCCGAGCAGAAGTACGCGGCGCTTGAACATGTCGCCGCTGACGAAGCCGCCGAGCAGGACGCGGACCGCCAGCAGCAGGACGACCGCCAGCACCATCGCGTAGACCGAATTGGAGCGCCACAGCGTCATGCCTGGGGCGATGAAGTGGAGCACCGAAATCAGGATCACGCCGAGCGATATCGCGACCAGCAGCCGCGCTGCGGCGAAGCGGAAGGTCTGCAGCGAGTCCGCCGCATAGACGCCCACGCCGATCATCGCCGCCTGTACCGAGAAGGCGAAGGTCAGCAATTGCGGAATATGGTTCGCAAACGGGCCCGGATCGATACCGATCTGGCGCAACCGGAGCACCCACCCCGCCTCTGCCACTAGCAGCAGGACCGCAAGATCGACGAAACATAGCACCAGTACGGGATAGGCTATGTAATGTTTGAATAGCCTGATCATCGCCGACGCCGCACCACAACCGGTTTCATACCCCCGAACATGAAACCCCCTTGCCGCCCGTATATTACTCATCCGATAACGGCATTATCCTTCTGGACCATGGAGCCCGTCATTTCTACCACCTTAATAACACCGGTTATCCTCTCGGGTGGCTCGGGTACGCGGTTGTGGCCGCTATCACGCTCCCGGAAACCGAAACAGCTGCTCGCCCTGACCGGCGACCGCACCATGCTGCAGATGACCGTGGCGCGGTGTCCCGATGCGGGCCGCTTCGGCAAGACGATCGTCGTCACGAACACGCTCCACGGCGAGGAGATCGCCGCGCAGATGCACGACTGCATGCCGTCCGCGATCATCCTAGAGCCCGCCGGCCGCAACACCGCGCCGGCGATCGCGCTTGCCGCGCTGGAGGCTGCGCCCGATGCAGCGCTGCTGGTAATGCCCAGCGACCATGTGATCGATGACGTGCCCGCCTTCCATGCCGCAATCGATGCGGCGATGCCGCTGGTCCAGCAGGGCTGGCTCGTCACCTTCGGCATCACGCCGGACAAGCCGGAAACCGGCTATGGCTATATCCGTCGCGGCGCACCGGTTGCACCCGGAGTGCACAAGGTCTCTGCCTTCGTCGAGAAGCCCGACCTGGCCCGTGCGACCACCTATCTGGCGGAGGGCGATTATAGCTGGAATGGCGGCATCTTCCTGTTCCGGGCCGATGCCTATCTGGCAGCGCTTCGGCAATATCAACCGGCGATGGTCGATGCGGTCGGGGCTTCGCTTGCCGGTGCGGCACGAGACGGCGTGTTCATCTCACCCGCGCGCGACGCCTTTCTGGGCTGTGCGTCCGAATCGATCGACTATGCGGTGATGGAGAAGGCCGAGCAGGTTGCGGTGGTGCCGGTCGAAATGGGCTGGTCGGATGTCGGCAGCTGGGACGCGTTGCATGCGCTCGGCCTGGGCGACGAGCAGGGCAATGTCGTCCACGGCGACGTCGTGACGATCGACAGCCGCGATTGCCTGGTCCGCAGCGAAGGACCGGTGGTGACGATGGTCGGTGTCGAGGATCTCATCGTCGTTGCGACCCGCGATGCGGTGATGATCCTGCCGCGCGGATCGAGCCAGGACGTCAAGCGCATCGTGGAAGAACTCAAGGCCAGGGGCCATGAGACGCTCGACACGCCGTTCTAGCCGAAGCCTAATCTGCGATGAAGGAGAAGGGCGTGATTCCGCGTTCGCGCTCGTTGATGGTGAGCGTGCGGCCGATCGGCGGCGCGGCACGCTGGACACATTCGACGCGCTGGCAGTGGGTGCAGCCGAGCCCGATCCGCTCCGCCGGGCCCGACAAATCTATTCCGCGGGCGAGGGCCAGGGCATTTGCATGCTCGGCGCCCAAACCCAGGGCGACGACATGCTCCGCGGCCGGAACATCGGCGGCGCCGCCGTGATGGCGCACGCTGCGTGCGATCGTGAACCAGCGCGAGCCGTCCTCAAGTTCGGCGATCTGGCGGATCAGCCGGCCGGGCTGGTCGAAGGCATGATGGATTGCCCAGAGCGGACAGCGGTGGACCGCGTCGATCAGCGACGATCCGCTGGCGCCAGCATAGCCCTTGGATAGCTGGCCGGCGCGGTCGATCCGCAGCATGAAGAAGGGTAGCCCGCGCGCGCCGACGCGCTGCAGCGTCGTCAGGCGGTGGGCGACCTGCTCATAGCCTGCGCCGAAGCGCCGCTGCAGCAGCTGGATATCATAGCCGGTGGTTTCGCAAGCCCGCAGAAAGCGGCCGTAGGGCATCATCAGCGCGGCGGCGAAATAGGCGCTGACATGCCGCCGATAGAGCCGTTCGGCCGGCCGGTCGCCGAAGGCGGCACCGACCACCAGCGCCTCGATCTCCGCCTTCGCCTCGATCTGGGCGAGCTGGAACGCGGCCTGGAAGCTGCGCGCGGCAGGATCGAGCAGTTCGGAGAGCTGTAGCTGCCGGGCATGCAGGTCGAGCCGGCGCAGCCGGTCGGGCATCACGTCGAACGGCAATATGCGAATGGTGAGCTGATGCTTGACCCGCAGCCGCTCGGCAATGGCGCCGTAGAGGTCGCCTGCGCCGATGCGCAGTTCGTCGGCCAGCGCCTCCGCATGGGCGTCGAGATCGGCGAAATGGTTGCGCCACCGCTCGATCTCACGCCGCACCGCGCCGACCGGCCCTGGGCCCTGCTGCTCCCCGCCGCCGCCTTCGCGCCAGCGGTCGAACAGTCGGGCAAAGGCTTCGGCGGCGGCAGGAGCATTGTCGATCCAAGCCTCCAGCTCGGTGCGGTCGATCGACAGGTCGGCAAACAACGGGTCCGACAGCCGGCGTCGCATCGCGGCGGAGCCGCCGCCCGGCTCCTCCTGACTCAAGCTGCGGATGTCGAAGTCGAACAGCTCCGCAAGGCGGACGATCAGGCCGGCGGTAAGCGGCCGCCTATTGCCCTCGATCAGGGCGAGATAGCTGTCGGAAATGCCCAGCATCTCGGCCATGCCCTGCTGGGTAAGCCCCTGGTCCCGGCGCAGCCGCTTGATGCGCGGACCCGCCAATATCCCTTGTTTAGCCATGGCAACGCCCCGCCCAATCCGTAAGATGTTTACAATGTTACACGCACATTGCCAAATTGCGAGACATGTGGACATGAAAATACGGTTTCAGCTGCTGGCATGGCTTCAAATTTCCGCCTTAGATGAAGGGGAAGCGAATTCATGATGGCAGTACCGGCCGCCGACGCTTGTAAGCCAGATCCGTTCTTTTCCTGGGGAGGAAGAGAAAACGCCCGTCAGGCCTGGCCTGGCGGGCGTCTTGTCTTACCGGATATGCCGGTAATTCGCGCAGCGCCGCTCCGCACGAACGCGCAATTGCGCCCACCGCAATTCTGCGCCATCAGGGACCATCGGGGACGTTGACGAGGATATGCATGTGAGCCACCCCCCCACGGGCACACGGGTCCTGATCGTGGAAGATGATACGATCATCGCCATGACGGCGGAAGACATGCTTGACGAAGTCGGCTGCAAGACCGCCGCGGTGGCGGGAACCGTTGCCGAAGCGCTGGCGCGCGCCGACGACACCGAGTTCGACATTGCGCTGCTCGATCTCAACCTGCGTGACGAGAACAGCCTGCCGGTCGCTCAGCGCCTCCGTGACAATGGGAAGCGCTTCATCTTCGCCACGGGCTATGACGGACTTCCCCCCGGCAGCGGTTTCGCAGACGCGCCGGTGATATCCAAGCCTTACCGGATCGAGCAGCTTGCCTCGATGATCGCCCAAACGCTGCAGGCATGACCCGCGGCAGGTTTCCACAATAGCGGGAGCGGCGGCGTCAAGTCTTCGCCAGCACCGTCAGCGCGGCGGTGGTCATCGCCTCGACGGCGGTCGAGATCACCGCTTCGGCGTCGGGGGCCCAGAACGGGCTGTGAATCGACGGTAGCCTGCTGATGTCGCCGCCCGCGGCTTCCCACTTGTCCTTGCGCACGCCGCCCACCCAGAACAGCATCGACTGTATCGAGGTGTCCGCCAGGTAGAACTCGCTGAAGTCCTCGCCGCCCATCTGGGCGCGCACCGGCTGCACCCGATCCTTGCCGAAACGCGCGGTGAATATCTCGGCCATCCTGGTGGTGATCTCATGAGTGTTGAACGTGGCCTGCGTACGCTGGTCCTGCAGCGTGACGACCGGAAGCTGGTCGTCGGCCATGCCGGCGGCGATGGCCTCGCCCCTGGCGATGCGGGCTATGCCGTCGAGCAGGTGCTGGCGCACCTCCGGCTTATAGGATCGCACGGTGATCTGGAGCTTGGCTTCGGGCGGTATGATGTTGTGCTTGGTGCCGGCCTGGAAGCTGCCGACGGTGACCACGCCCGACTCGAGCGGATCGGTCTCCCGCGAGATCAATGTCTGCAGCGTCGTCACGATCCGCGCCGCGGTGACGATCGGGTCCTTTGCGAGATGCGGATAACCGCCATGTCCGCCGACCCCCCTCACCAGCACGTCGACCGAGTCAACGTTCGCCATGACATAGCCATCGACATAGCCGATCGTCCCTGCCGGCAGCGACGCCGAGTCATGGAAGGCGATCACCGTGCCCGGCTTGGGAAAGCGGCTATAGAGCCCGTCCTTGAGCATGGCGCGCGCGCCGGAGCCGATCTCCTCCGCTGGCTGGCCGATCATCACCAGCGTGCCCGACCAGCGATCCTTCATCGCGGCCATACGCCGGGCAATGCCGATCCAACTGGTCATGTGGGTATCGTGGCCGCACGCGTGCATCACTCCCGTGGTCTGGCTGGCATAGGGGAGGCCGGTCTGTTCGGTGACGGGCAGGGCGTCCATGTCCGCGCGCAGCAGCAGAACCGGTCCCGGGCCGTTCTTCATCACCGCGACGACGCCGGTGCCGCCAACGCCGCTCGTGACCGTGAAACCGGCCTTCTTCGCTTCGGCAGCCATGATCCCGGCACTGCGCCCTTCCTTGAAGCTCAGCTCGGGATGGACATGGAGATCGCGATAGATGGCGATCAGGCTCGGCAGATCCGCCGCCACCGCCTGGCTGAGCGGATCGGCGCGACCCGGTGCTGCCGCAAGCGAGGCGGCCAGCGCGAGGAGGGGCAATACCGCTTTCATGCTATCCCTTCGGGGTGAGTTCGAGGATGTCGATCGTCGACTCCCAGCGAGGATAGGGGAAGGCGATCCTCCAGCGCCGCGGGCCGACTCGCTCGACGATGCCCGCCATGTCGCGTTCGGCATCGCGGCCGTAGGGCAACGGCCGTGCCTCGTCGCCCAGCGTCATTGCGCCGAGGAAGATCATCCGCGCGCCTTCGTCGGGGAAGATGTCGCCGACAGGACGCTGCGAGCCGTCGATCTTGGCGAGATGGATCCGTCCATCCTCGGCCGTTATCCGGCAGGTGAATGGCGGATAGGCGACGAAATCGAGCATGCCTTCCGTCTGTGCCCCCATCTTGACGACGCGGCAGTTATAATCGCCGGGGGGCGCCACCGGATCGTCGAGCGCGAAATCGGGTTTGAGCAGCGCGCCCTGCGCCGCGATCTGCGCGCCTCTGCCCGCGGCTGTCGCCTTTTCGAGACCGGTGATCCAGGCGGAGCGCCATCGCGCCAGCCGCTCCCGATCGGCCGGCGTCACAATCGCATGCCAGTCATTGGGGTGCGGCTTGGGCGCCTTGGTCTCGAGCGATTTGCCGCCGCAGCCCGCCAGCATCAGCAACACGGACAGCACCGGGGCGACTCTCGAACGCAACAAGCGATCGTCTCCTCTCGCTCAAAGAAACGCAGCCTGCCCCGGCCCGCCGCGCTTGGCAAGCGCCGCGGAATTCCGCAGTTAGTCTAGCTTCCTATTGCGCGGTCCAGCCGCCATCGATCGACATGTTGGCTCCCGTGATCGACGCCGCTTCGTCACGACACAGATAGAGCGCCATCGCCGCGACCTGCTCGACCGTGACGAACTGCTTGGTGGGCTGGCCGGCGAGGAGGACGTCGTTCATCACCTGCTCCCTGGTCATGCCGCGCGCCTTCATCGTGTCGGGGATCTGCTTTTCGACCAGCGGCGTCCAGACATAGCCGGGGCTGATGCAGTTGGCGGTAACGCCGAAGGTCGCCGCCTCGAGTGCGATCGTCTTGGTCAGGCCGGCAAGCCCGTGCTTGGCGGTGACATAGGCCGACTTGAACGGGGAAGCGGTGAGCGAATGGGCCGAGGCGGTCTGGATGATCCGGCCCCACTTCTTGGATTTCATCCACGGCAGCGCGAGCCGCGTGGTGTGGAAGGCGCTGGTCAGGTTCAGCGCGATGATCAGGTCCCATTTGTCGACCGGAAAATCCTCGATCGGCGCGACATGCTGGACGCCGGCGTTGTTGATCAGGATGTCCACCCCGCCGAACGCGGCGGCGGCCTCGGCCATCATCGCCTCGATCTGATCGGTCTTCGACAGATCATGCCCGCTGTAGAGCGCGCGCGCGCCGCTCAGCACCTCCAGCCCCTTGCGCTCCTCCTCGATGGCAGCCGCATCGCCGAAGCCGTTGATAACGACATTCGCGCCTTCGCCCGCGATCGCCTTGGCGTAAGCGAGGCCGATTCCCGAGGTGGAACCCGTGATCAGCGCAGTCTTGCCCTTCAGGAACATGGGTCTTTCTCCGTCGAGTTGATTGTCAGATGAGATCGAACGCGGCCGTCTTGCCGTCATAGATGTTGCGGGCGATCAGGCCCGACTTGGTCATCGTCTCGGCAATCGCAGCACGGCCTGCGGCGATGTGATCCCGCATCGTGCGTTGCGAGAACTCATAGTCGCGCGATCCGCCTTCCCAGGCGTTGGCGCGGTAGATGAGCTGGACGAGGCTGAGGCTCGACTCTCGCGTCGCCGCCCGCAGCGCGACCACGTCCGGGTCGTCGGCCATGTCGGCGGGTAACTTGTCGAGCAGCTTCGCAACCCGCTGATTCTCACGGCGGGCGCGGATGAGCTGGTTCGAGATCTGGCGGGTGCGGCTGGAAAAGCGAATCTCTTTTTCGCGTGCCAGAACGTCGAGCATCGTCCTGGGTGGTTCATCCTGTGCGGAGAACAGGTCCACCTGAAATATGAGCATGTCGGCGTGCTGATGATCGACGATATGGCTGAGCGGCGTGTTCGATACCAGGCCGCCGTCCCACCAGAGCTTGCCATCGATCTCGACCGGCGGAAGACCCGGCGGCAGCGCGCCCGAGGCCATGATGTGGCGGGCGTCGATGCGCTCGCAGCGGTTGTCGAAGTAGTGGAAATTGCCGCTCTCGACCTCCACCGCGCCGACCGAAAGGCGCATCGGTCCGTCATTGAGAAGGTCCCAGTCGACCAGTTCGTCGAGCGTCGCGGCAAGCGGCGCGCTGTCGTAGAAACTCAGCGCTTCGATCGAACCCGGTGGCGCCAGCAGCGGCGGCAGCCATCGCGGCCGGAAAAAGCCGGGCACGCCGAACATGGCCACCATCGCCGCCGCCGTCTGGTGCAGCGCCTCGCGGCCAAAATCGCCGTCGAGGATCCCCAGCGCCGGCAGCGCGCCGGTGATCCGGTCCCAGAAGGCATGCAGCCGCTCGAGCCGCCTGCCAGGGGGATTGCCCGCGATGATCGCCGCGTTGACCGCCCCGATCGAAATCCCCGCAACCCAGTCGATTTCGATCTGGGCCGAATCGAGCGCTTCGAATACGCCGACCTGGAACGCGCCCAGGGCGCCGCCGCCCTGCAGCACCAGCGCCACCACATCGGGCAGCGGCATGCCGGTCGCGGCGCGCTTCACGGTTTCGGCATCGGCCATGTCGCTCTTGTGGGCCCGATGCTGCAGCGCATCAAGAGCAAGCTGCGGTTGACGTCGAGCGCAGTGTCCGCACCAGCTGACCTCTAGGAGAGATGGCTCTGTACCCTCATGTGCTGTTGCATCGCGACCGCGCTGCGGGTAGAGGAGGCGCCCGGCGTGCGGGGCTGTAGCTCAGATGGGAGAGCGCTGCAATCGCACTGCAGAGGTCAGGGGTTCGATTCCCCTCAGCTCCACCACCCGCGCCGTCGATTTTTCTGATATTGATGACGGCTGGCCCGAGTGTGCCGATGCTTCGGGTGCGCCAACCCGGATGAGTTCCGGCGGAAGATGGGCGTTAGGCGCTTGCGCCTGAACCTGATCGGAGTGCAGCTCCCGCAGACTGCGTGCAAGCATTACCGGACCACGCCAACGGGGGGTCTGTTAAGTAACAACCCCCCGGCAAACGCATAATGACGATCTTGCCGTGTTACGCGAATTTCGACTCCGGCAATTCCTTCAACCTGCGCTCATATTCGGCAGCCAATGCATTGTAGGATCGAGCCGTATTCTCATCCTGAGCCCCTTGGGCTTTCTCTGTTGCATGCCTCAACTTCTGCGAGAAGTAGGCTCGGTCCATGTCGTCTAGCATCATCTCTCCTTTTGGCTGCTTTGGCAGCTCAGAGCTTGCGAGTAGGTGATTCGCCAGGCGCCAGCAATTACCCATGTGAGTATCTTCCGGTCCTTGTCAGACCTGCTCGACCCGATGCTTCAGCGACCCGCCTTCAGCCATGCTCTAGATATGTCGAGATGGTTGGTGTCGGTCGAACAGGGAAAATGCCATGCAACCTCACCCGTGACTGCGCGACACCAAGCTGGGTGGCGGCTTTGCGGATGGGTTGACCGCGCTGTAGGCTATCGATCACACCCGGCATCGTGCAAGCCGGTGGGGCCCTCAGTCCGTGGTTGGGGTAACGACAGGGTCCACCCGAAGGAGGAGAGATTAATGACCATCGAAGACCGACTGCAGCGCATGGAGGACATCCAGGAGATCACGCGCCTCAAGACGCGCTACACCGAACTGGCCGACAGCAGCGCGGACAAGCTGCATAACGGTCCGCAGATGGGCGCACTTTTCACCGAAGATGCGGTCTTTCACATCGTCGCGACCGGTGCCCCGCCGTTGATCGGCTCGGCCGCGATCACGGAACGGTACAATGATGACACGCTTTATCCCTATTCCTATCATCTGCTCGGCAACCCCCACATTGAAGTGAGCGGCGACAGCGGCAAAGGCCGGTGGCATGCCGCGGTCATCTTCAATAAGCGCGAAGTCGGCTCGATGTGGACGACCGCTTTTTACGAGGACGAGTTCGTCCGGACAGCCGATGGCTGGCGGATCAAGAGCTTGCGCTGCACGGCATCGGCATTCGCGCCGTTCGGACAGGGGTGGTGAGCGCACCATCGGCGGCCGCTCGATCCGGCGGCCTGGGAAGAACCTAAGCCTCGGCTGATCGCGGGCTGTCGAAGCTGCCGGCGACGAGTTTCACTGCTGGACCTTTCATTCCGACGACCTCATTGATTGCACAGCCAGGGTTTTTATCTCCGCATTGAGGACCTGGTATGCCCGCACGGCGCCGGTGCAATCGCGGAAGCCCCCTGTCGTCGGACGATCGGGCGGGGTGCTGCCTGCTTTTGAAAGAGTGGCGACGATGATGAAGACGCGGTTTACGGAGATGTTCGGAGTCGAGCATCCTATTGCGCAAGGCGGCATGCAATGGGTCGGCACGGCGGAACTCGTTTCCGCGGTTGCGAACGCCGGGGCACTCGGTTTTCTGACGGCGCTGACCCAGCCTACACCGGAGGCGCTGGTGCGCGAGATTGCCCGAACGCGCGACATGACCGACAAGCCGTTCGGGGTGAATCTGACTATCCTGCCATCGATAAATCCGCCCCCTTATGACGAGTATCGCCGCGCGATCATCGAGAGCGGAATCAAGGCGGTCGAAACCGCAGGCTACAAGCCCCAGGAACATGTCGACGCCTTCAGGGCACATGGCATCAAAGTGATCCATAAATGTACGGCAGTGCGCTATGCGCTGTCAGCCGAGCGCATGGGCGTCGACGCGGTGTCGATCGATGGCTTCGAATGTGCCGGCCATCCCGGTGAGGACGATGTTCCGGGGCTGATCCTGATCCCTGCGGCGGCCGACAAGGTCAAGATTCCCATGCTGGCGTCGGGCGGATTCGCCGACGGCCGCGGTCTCGTCGCCGCCCTTGCACTCGGGGCCGACGGCATCAACATGGGGACGCGGTTCTGCGCCACCAAGGAAGCGCCGATCCACGACAACATCAAGCAGGCAATCGTAAGCAACGACGAGCGGGCAACCGAACTGCTGTTCCGCAGCTATCGCAACACGGCCCGCGTCGCGAAGAACGGCGTCGCTCTGGAGGCGGTCCGCATCGAACGCGAGGGCAATCCCTTCGAGGCGATCTCGCATCTGGTCAAGGGCGCGCGTGGGCGCGAAGGGCTGATCAACGGGGATCCCGAGCATGGCATCTGGACTGCCGGAATGGTGCAGGGCCTCATCCACGACATCCCCTCCGTCGCCGATCTGGTGACCACGATCGTCGGGGATGCCGAACGCTTGATTGCAGGGCGCCTGGCGGGATTTACGACCACTGCCGATCAGCGACATAGTCAGCCGGCGTAATAGGGTGGGTGCCTGCGGCTCAGGGGCGCGAACAGCGAAAATGGCGGAGAGGGTGGGATTCGAACCCACGGTACCCTTGCGGGCACAACGGTTTTCGAGACCGCCCCGATCGACCACTCCGGCACCTCTCCGCAGAGGAGCAAGCAAGGGGCCGTGGGGCCGCTCGCCAGTCGATAGGGGCGGGGCATTAGCGGAAGGATTGGTGCTTGCCAAGCGCCTGCTTGCAAGTGTGTGAGACTTCCCTACATTAGGTTGGTGATTGCAAAAAACATGTCCATTCCCGCCGCCATCGGCGCTCCGCGCCAGGGGATCAGTACGCCATCGGTGGCGCATGCCCGCTTTGCGATCGGCGATGTCGTGCGGCACCGCCTGTTCGAGTTCCGCGGCGTGATCTTCGACGTCGACCCGGTCTTCGCCAACAGCGAGGAATGGTATGAGGCGATTCCCGAGGATATCCGTCCGTCGAAGGAACAGCCCTTCTATCATTTGTTCGCCGAGAACAGCGACAGCAACTACATCGCCTATGTCAGCCAGCAGAACCTGGTCCGCGACGACAGCGACGAGATGATCGACCACCCCGCCATCGCCGGACTGTTCGACAGCTATGCCGACGGGCGCTACCGCCTGCGGCGGGAGCACCGGCACTAGGGGCGCTCTGAAGCGGTGCTCTTTACGTCAGGTCTGCGACTGCGCGGCTGACCGAGCCGCTACCATCCAGCTTGATGGTCGAATCGATCGCGGCCCCCGTAGCGCTGCTGATTCCGCCCTATGGAATATTCGATCGGGACCAAACGGCTTTCGCCTCTGTTTCGGTTCGACCGGCGCGCATTTCCCCTGTATAAGCGGCGTTGTGCCCGTTCGGATCGCGACCCTTCCCGGTTGACATTCGCGGGCACTGTCTTTAGCGGGCCTGTTTCCCGCGCGGGGGTTAATGGCCGTGTGCCATTGCGTTTGCGCTAACTGATTTGAAGAAGTGATGAGGGCCATGTTCGCTATCGTGCGCACGGGCGGCAAGCAGTATCGCGTTGCCGCAGGAGACAAAATCGTCGTCGAGAAGATCGACGGCGATGCAGGTTCGACGGTGTCGCTGGGCGACGTGCTGCTCGCCGGCGAAGGTGCCGAGCTTCAGGACGTCGCCGGCATGATCGTATCGGCCGAGATCATCGCGCAGGCTAAGGGCGATAAGGTCATCGTCTTCAAGAAGCGCCGTCGTCACAATTATCGCCGCCGCAACGGCCACCGTCAGCGTCACACGATCCTCAAGATCCTGTCGATCGGTGGCGAAGCCAAGGCAAAGAAGGCTCCGGCCAAAGCCAAGGCCGATGCGCCTGTGGCAGCTGAAGCCTGATCGAAGAGCCAACGGAGTAGTTTGAGATGGCACATAAGAAAGCAGGCGGCTCTTCGCGCAACGGTCGCGATTCAGCCGGCCGTCGCCTCGGCGTCAAGAAGTTCGGTGGCGAAGTCGTGATCGGCGGCAACATCATCATCCGCCAGCGCGGCACCAAGGTCTATCCGGGCCGCAATGTCGGCATGGGCAAGGATCACACGCTGTTTGCCCTCACCGAGGGACGCGTCGAATTCCACAGCGGCAAGCTTGGCCGCAAATATGTGAGCGTCGATGCAATGGCCGCAGCGGCCGAGTAACGGGCGAGCCCATATCCGGGTCGCCCAGAGGGCGACCCGATGGTCCGGCAAGCCGGATCGCGAGGGGAGACGGTAGCACCGGCTCCCTTTTTCGTGTCTCCCTCAACATAGTGTCGCGGCCCTGTAACCTTTTGGGTTCAATGGCGTTTTCGGGGCGGCGGAGAGGGAGATTACCAATGTTCGCTCGTACTCAGCGGCTGTTGCTGCGTCCTGGCTGGAAGGAAGATGCGCCCGCGCTGGCGGCTGCGATCGGCGATTTGGCCGTGGTCAGCAAGCTCGTTCACGCACCCTGGCCCTATCGGATCGAAGATGCCGAGGCTTATCTTCAGGCCGATCACGGATGTCTGCCGAATTTCCTGATCTTCGCACGTACCCATGGTGCGCCGCGCCTCGTCGGCGGCATCGGGCTGGAGCAGCGCGATGTCGGCGCGGCGCTCGGTTACTGGATTGCGCGATCCTATTGGGGCCTCGGCTTCGCCACCGAGGCGGGCCGGGCGGTCGTCGAGCTTGCCGACAAGGGGTTGCGCCTGCCGCGCCTGGTCGCCAGCCACTTCGTCGACAATCCCGCTGCCGCGCGGGTGCTTCGCAAGCTCGGCTTCATGCCCAGCGAGGCGTGCAGCATGGCGCCCTGCCGCGCCCGCGATTCGGCGAAAACCTGTGTCGATTATCTTCGCACTGCCGGCGCGGTCGGACGGGAGCGTCCAACGGCAGGCGTCGGATATGATCGCGAGGAGGCGATGGCGGCCTGAGCGGCACGATCGGCCGGTCGTGTGTCCCATTTGGGAGTAACACATGACGCCAAGCCCGGCTTGTAACGGTGACAGAAAATCCTGCGCGGCCCGGCGGGCGCTCGGTGCTATGCGCCCCGCCGATGGGGCGGAAGCGCTGCTCCCGTCGTTCCCGCAGGACTTCGGCCGGCAGGATTCCGGTTAGTCCCTCCGCTGTCACGGTGAGAAGCTTTGCATGCCGCATTTACGTTCGCGTCTGTCAACCGACGAGATGCGCCGACTTTCGCTTGAGGCAGCACGCACCATCCTGATCGACGAGGGTCCCCAGGCGGTGACGTTGATGGCGGTCGCCAAGCGGATCAACCGTACCCATGCCAATATTCTCCACCACTTCGGCTCGGCCGGCGATCTGCGCCGAGCGATGGCCGAGATGATGATCGGCCGAATAACCGGCGAGATCGGGGAGTTGGTGTTACGCCAGCGGCAGACCGAAGGTGACATCCGCGAACTTGTCGACATCACCTTCGACGCCTTCGAAAAGCAGGGCGTGGCCGCGCTGATGTCGTGGATGATACTGACCGGCGAGCACGACGGTCTGGCGCCGATCCTCGACGCCGTCCATAATCTCGTCGAGGAACTCGGTGAATATCGCGGCGCTCCCGTCCGCCAGATCACCCAGATGCTGGTGCTGGCGGCGCTGGGCGACGGCATGATCGGTGCGCCCATCGCCGCCGCGCTCGAAGTGCCGCGCGAGACGACGCGGGCGAACCTGGCGCACCAGTTGCGGATCATGCGCGGCTGGTAAGGGTTCTTTTCGCCGCCAATTCGTATAAAGGCGCGCGATGCATTTTCTGGATCAAGCCAAGATATTCATACGCTCGGGCGCTGGCGGGCCGGGGGCGGTCAGCTTTCGACGTGAGAAATTCGTCGAATATGGCGGTCCCGATGGCGGCAATGGCGGCAAGGGCGGCGACATCATCTTCGAAGCCGTGCCAGGCCTCAACACGTTGATCGACTTCCGCTATACCCAGCATTTCCGGGCGCCGCGCGGCAAGGGCGGGGCGGGCTCGAACCGCACGGGCGCAGGCGGCGACGATCTCGTCATCCGCGTGCCCGTCGGCACCCAGGTTCTGTCGGAGGACAAGGATGAGGTGCTCGCCGATTTCACCGTCCCCGGCCAGCGCGAGGTGTTCCTGCGCGGTGGCGACGGCGGGCGCGGCAACGCCAGCTACAAGACCTCGACCAATCGGGCTCCGCGGCAGCATGGCACCGGCTGGCCCGCCGAGGAGATGTGGGTGTGGCTGCGGCTCAAGCTGCTCGCCGATTGCGGCCTGGTCGGCCTGCCCAATGCCGGCAAGTCGACCTTCATCAACGCGGTGTCCAACGCGAAGGCGAAGGTGGGCGACTATCCGTTCACGACGGTCCGCCCGCAGCTGGGCGTCGCCAGCCACAAGGGCCGCGAGTTCGTAGTCGCGGACATCCCCGGCCTGATCGAAGGCGCGGCCGAAGGCGCCGGCATCGGCGACCGCTTCCTCGGCCATATCGAGCGCTGTCGGGTGTTGCTCCATCTGGTCGATGCGAGCGGCGAGGATCCTGCCGATGCCTATGAGATCGTCCAAGGGGAACTCGACGCTTATGGCGCAGGCCTGGCCGACAAGCCGCAGATCGTCGCGCTCAACAAGATCGACGCGATCGATGCCAAACTGGCCGACAAGCTGGCGAAGAAGCTCGCCAAGAAGAGCGGGGTCGAGGTGATGCGTCTGTCGGGCGCCACCGGCGAGGGGCTCGAGCCGGTGCTCGATCGGATCATCGAGATATTGGGGCCGATGCCGGAGAAGGTCGCGGCGAATGACGACGAGGGGGCGGAGCCTTGGTCGCCTATCTGATAGCGCTTTAGCCGCATGTCCGTCCGCTTCAGTCCGGCCAATTGCCCGCGCCTGATCGTAAAGATCGGCTCGGCGCTGCTCGTCGATCCCGAGGGTCGGGTGCGGCGGGACTGGCTTGCCGGCGTCGTCGCCGACATCGCCGCGCGGCACCAGGCGGGCCAGAAGATCGCCGTCGTTTCGTCGGGTGCGATCGCGCTCGGCGCGCGGCGGCTGGGACTTGCAAAGGGCGGGCGCGCCAGTCTGGAAGATGCGCAGGCTGCTGCTGCGACGGGGCAGATCGCCTTGTCGCATTGCTGGGCCGAACTCCTCCACCAGCAGCGCCTTGTGGCCGCACAGATGCTGGTGACGCTCGACGATCTCGAGGATCGCCGTCGCTACCTCAACGCCGCCTCGACGCTCGACCGGCTGCTGAGCCTCGGTGTCGTGCCGGTCATCAACGAGAATGATTCGGTCGCCACCGAGGAGATTCGTTTCGGCGACAATGATCGGCTCGCCGCTCGAATCGGTCAGGCGGCGGATGCGCAGGGGGTTATTCTCCTCTCGGACATCGATGGGCTCTATACCGCCAATCCCCAGCGCGATCCGGCCGCGCGGCTGGTGCCCGAGGTCCGCCGCATCGACGCCCGCATCAAGGCGATGGCCGATGGCGGATCGGCGTCGGGCATGGGATCCGGCGGCATGATCTCGAAGCTGGAGGCGGCGCGGATCGCCCAGCGTTCGGGAACCCATCTCGCGATCATTTCGGGCAAGCGCGAGCATCCCCTCGCGGCGTTCGACGCCGATGGCCATGGCACCGTGTTCGTCGGCGAAAAGGCCGGCAACGCGCGGAAGGCGTGGCTGGCGGGGCGGCTCACTGCAAAGGGGAGGGTGGTGATCGATGCCGGCGCCGCCAGGGCATTGACCGAGGGCCGCAGCCTGCTAGCCGCCGGGGCGATCTCGGTCGATGGACGGTTTGCGCGCGGCGATGTCGTCGATATCGTCGGCCCCGATGGCCATGCGGTGGCGCGGGGCCTCGTCGAATATGATGCCGCCGACGCCGCCAGGATCGTCGGGCGGCGCAGCGATACGCTCGAGGCGATCCTTGGTTATGTGCCGCGCTCGGCATTGGTCCACCGCGACCATATGGTGGTGCTGTGATTCTGGCGATCACCGGCGGGACGGGCTTCCTCGGTGGACATGTGCTGCGTGAGGCCGCGGCCCAAGGCCATAGGATAAAGGCGCTGGCCCGTAGCGCGCAGCTGCCTCGCCCGAATGTCGATTGGGTGCCGGGAACGCTCGACGATTATCAGAGCCTCGCCGCACTGGTCGATGGCGCCGATGCGGTGATCCACATCGCCGGCGCGATCAACGCGCCCGCGCTCGCGGGTTTCATTGCCGCCAATGTCACCGGCACCGCCTCGCTGTTGACTGCGACGGAGGCGGCCGGGATCAAGCGCTTCATCCATATATCGTCGCTGTCGGCGCGCGAGCCCGATCTTTCCGATTATGGCTGGTCGAAGGCGGCCTCGGAAGCGCTCCTGCTCCAGTCGCCGCTCGACTGGACGATCGTGCGGCCGCCGGCCATCTATGGCGCCGGCGATCGCGAAATGCTCGAGCTGTTCCGCATCGCCAAGCGCAAAGGCGTGGTGCCGCTGCCGCCGGCGGGACGGCTGTCGCTGATTGAGGCCGGCGATCTCGCCAGGCTGCTGGTCGACTTGCTCCAGCGTAGCGAGGCGATCAGGCAGATCTATGAGCCGGACGACGGCCGGATCGAGGGCTATAGCCATCGCGAGTTCGGAGCGCTGCTCGGCCGCGCCGTTGGCCGATCTCGGGTCGTTTCGGTAGCTGTGCCGCGCTTCGTGCTGCGTCTTGCCGCAACCGCCGAGCGGCTGCGGCTGGGTGATCGCGCCAAGCTGACGCCCGATCGGGTGCGCTATTTCTGTCATCCCGACTGGGTCGCGCAGAAGCGGCCACCCGCAGCGGTGTGGGAGCCGGCGGTCGGACCCGAGCAAGGGCTCAAGGCGACCGCGGACTGGTATCGGGCGGCGGGCTGGCTTTGACGTCGACCCTCAGCCGATGCCGGCAGCGAAGTGCAGCACGAAGCTGATGAAACTGAGCACCAGCCCCACCACCATCACCTTATAGGCATAGCCGATCAGCCGGTACTTCTTGCGCGCGAGCACTCGGCCATTCTGGTAGATGTCATGCGCGAAGGCCGCATAAACGGCGTCGCTGTCGGTGACCGTGTTGAGCACGAGCTGGACGAAATCCTCCTCGGGCATCTGGGTGAAAGATCCGAAGAACAGCATGTTCGATGGGCCATGCGCCTGCGGGGGAACGCTGGTCGAGGGCAACACCGCCATCACCGCGAGCAATGCCGAGAGGAAGGCTGTCGCGCCGAGGATCAGCAGTGCGGTCGGCGCGCCGCCGCCGGATTTGATCTGGCCGACCGTGATGGTGAAGATCACGAAGGTAGCACCCATCAGCAGACTGGCCTTCTGGTCGGCCATCTGGCTGAGCTGGTACTGGATTTGCTGGGCGGTACGCAGGAGATGGACGGCATCGGGTGCGAACTGGCCCCGCGGCGGTGCTCTCGTCTCGTCTGCTGGCATGGCATCCCCTTTTCCCTGTCATATTCATGACATGCTATCGGATCGCCGCCAAGCCGCTGCCGTGAAGCCGCCGCAATCGCTTGTCATGCGCGGCACAACGACTTTAAGGACGCATCATGAGCGATAGAGACGATATCTTCACCCGCGTGGCCGAACAGATCGAGCCTTTCAACAAGAAGGGCGTCGACCTTGCCGACGGCACCAGCTTCGCCAGCGATCTGGAATGGGACAGCCTCACGGTGATGGACTTCGTCGCTGCGGTCGAGGACGAGTTCGACATCACCATCACGATGAACATGCAGGCCGAGATCGAGACAGTCGGCCAGCTTGTCGACGCCGTCGCCAAATTACAGGGCTGAGCAGCGGTGAGCGATCTTTTTTCGAAATTCGATCCGCTGATCGCGGAGCGCGAGGCGCTGCTCGATACCGGCGTGCGCGATCCCTACGGCATCGTGATGGACAAGGTGCTGTCGCCCACCGAGGCGATGATCAACGGCAAGCGTACGATCCTGCTCGGCACCTACAACTATATGGGCATGACCTTCGATGCCGACGTGATCGCGGCCGGCAAGGCCGCGCTCGACGCCTTCGGATCGGGAACCACGGGCAGCCGCGTCCTGAACGGCACCTACCAGACCCACAAGGAGTGCGAGGAAGCGCTCAAGGAATTCTACGGGACCGAGCACGCGATCGTGTTTTCGACCGGCTACCAGGCCAATCTCGGCATGATCTCGACGCTCGCAGGCAAGGGCGACTACATCATCCTCGATGCCGACAGCCATGCGTCGATCTATGACGGCTGCGCCCTGGGCAAGGCCGAAGTGGTTCGCTTCCGCCATAATTCGGTCGAGGATCTCGACAAGCGGCTCGGCCGGCTTCCGCCCGAGGCCGGCAAGCTCGTGGTGCTCGAAGGCGTCTATTCGATGATGGGCGACATCGCTCCGCTCAAGGAGATGGTCGCGGTTTCCAAGAAGCATGGCGCGATGATCCTGTGCGACGAAGCGCACGGTATGGGCTTTTTCGGCGAACATGGCCGCGGCGTGTTCGAGGAAGCTGGCGTCTCCGACGACATCGATTTCGTCGTTGGAACCTTCTCGAAATCGGTCGGCACCGTCGGCGGCTTCTGCGTGTCCAATCATCCGAAGTTCGAAGTGCTGCGCCTCGTCTGCCGGCCCTATGTGTTCACCGCCTCGCTGCCGCCGTCCGTGGTCGCGACAGCGGCTGCTTCGATCCGCAAGCTGATGCATGCGCAGGACAAGCGCGCGCACCTTTGGAAGAATTCGCGGCGGCTGCACCAGGGCCTGCGCGACATGGGGTACAAGCTCGGCACCGAAACCGCCCAGTCGGCGATCATCGCGGTGATTCTGGACGACATGGCTCAGGCGGTCGGGCTATGGCAGGGGCTGCTCGAAGCGGGGCTCTATGTGAACACCGCGCGTCCACCGGCCACCCCGGCCGGCATGTTCCTGCTGCGCTGCTCGCTATGCGCCGAGCATAGCGATGCCCAGGTCGACGAGATTCTCGGCATGTTCGAGCGGGCCGGCCGGGCGACCGGAGTGATCGCCTGAGCAATCTATCGCATTCGGCACATAGACGGCTTTGCCCGTCGGTTCGGCTGCGGTACAACGGACTTATGGCGACGTTCTCTCCGGAGGCCTTGAGGCGGGGATTGTCACCGGCCACCGGGCGAGTGGTCGCTGCGGCGATATTGGCGCTGGCGGCGCTGGGCCTGCTTGTTGCCGTGGTGACGATGGTTGCGCGTTCCAATGCGGCCCGCGATCAGGCGCTGGTTCGCGAGCAGCGCAGCTATGACATCATGGTGCTGACTCGGTCGCTCGACGCTTCACTTGCGCGCGCGGAAGCATCGCTGGGCCGCTATGTGGTGAGCGGCGACCGCCGCACCGGCACGATCTACTATGACGAGTGGCGGCGCGCGGGCAGCCAGCTACGCCAGCTGGAAAGGCTCACCGAAGGACAGGCAGACCAGACTCCGCTGGTGCGCCGGCTCAACCGGCTGTCCGAGGCGCGCGCGAAGGAATTGGCGGCGGCGGCGGCCTTCGCCAATGTCGGCAAGGGCTGGTACGCGATCGGCATGTTCAACCGCGCCGGTGAGTCGTCCAACGTGCGCGCGATTTCCGATACGCTCGACCGGATCGCGGCTAATGAGCGTGCCCGGCTGGGGCAGAGGTCCGAGGCGACCTTCTTCTCGGCCGAGCGGGCAAACAGCTTCTCCACCCTTTTGTCGGTACTCGGGCTTGCGCTGGTCGCGCTTGCTATCCTGCTCGGCTGGCTTGCGGCGGCGGCGGCAGCGCAGCGCGCCTATGCGAACGAACTCGCCGAGGCAGAGGGGGACCGCGCCGCCATGCTCGAAGCTGCAGTCGCCGAGCGGACCCAGGAATTGCTCAGCGCCAACGACAAGCTTCGCGCCGAGACGGAGACCCGCGCTCGCGCCGAGGCGCAGCTCGCCCAAGCCCAGAAGATGGAAGCGGTCGGCCAGCTGACCGGCGGCATCGCGCATGATTTCAACAATATGCTGGCCGTGGTGGTCGGCGGGCTCGATCTCGCGCGGCGCAAGCTGGCGCAGCGCTCGCCCGATGTCATGATCCATATCGATGGGGCGATGGAAGGCGCCGATCGGGCATCTGCGCTGACTCGCCGCCTGCTGTCCTTCGCGCGGGCCGAGCCTCTGCTGCCCGGCGCGGTGCTGCCGTCGAAGCTGGTGGCGGGGATGAACGTCCTGCTCGATCGCACGCTGGGGGACCGGATCAGCGTCAATGTCGATGCGTCCGAGGCGAACTGGCCGATCTGGGCCGATGCACATCAACTCGAAAACGCCATCCTCAACCTGGCGGTGAACGCCCGTGATGCGATGGACGGAGCGGGTCGGCTCGACATCGACGTAGCGGACGTGCCGATCGGCGCCGGCGACCGGAGCGGGATCGCCGCCGGCGAATATGTCCGCATCAGTGTCCGCGACACCGGCTGCGGGATGTCGCCGGAGGTCGTCGCGCGGGCGTTCGAGCCCTTTTTCACGACGAAGCCGGTCGGCAAGGGGACCGGCCTCGGCCTCAGTCAGATATTTGGCTTCGTGCGGCAATCGCAGGGCGATGTTCGTGTCGAATCAACTGTCGGCGTGGGCACGACGATCATGCTCTATCTGCCGCGCTACACCGGCGCAGCGATCGACCGGTCAGTGACGGACAGTTCGGCCACGGCCAAGCCGAGGTCGGGGCCGCTGTCGATTCTGCTGGTCGAGGATGATCCGCGCGTCCAGGCATCGACGCGCCATGGTCTGGTGGAGCTGGGCCACAAGGTGCGCGCCTGCGGTTCGGGCGACGAAGCGCTCGAGATACTGGCCGAGGATGCGCGATTCGACATGGTGCTGACCGATGTGATGATGCCGGGCATGACCGGTCCCGAACTGGTGGCAGCGATCGGCCGCGATTACCCGCACATCGCCGTGCTGTTCGTGACCGGTTATGTGGGGGAGGCCGGCCAAAGCGACGACTTTGCCGGCCACGAGGTGTTGCGCAAGCCCTTCACCATCGCAGCGCTCGGCAATGCCATAAGTCAGGCGATGAGTCGCCAGGACGAACGGCCGACATATCAGGCGGCTTGATCCGCCAGCTTCATCCGGCCGGGCCGATCAGCGCACCGCACCTTTGATCAGCAAACGCGGCAGCAGGCTGATCGCGCCCAGGATCGGCCAGCGGCGCTGCCAGGGCTTGATCATGATCGCGGCGCCGGCGTGGCGATTGATCTTCCACGCCAGATAATCGATCCCGCCGGCATAGGTGGTGCTGGCCTTGGCGAGCCGGGCGATGGTCAGCGCCTTCCCCTCGCGCCGGCGCCGCTGCCAGGCGGCCGCGCCGGCGCGGCGGTCCGCGGCACTGAGCGGACCGCGAAATCGCACGACATCATCCTTGATCTCCGCCTCGATCCCTGCTGCGTCGAGTGCCGGTGCGGTGAAGCGGCGGAAACGCTCGAGATCGGCGCTTACCACCGATGCCGCGCGCCCGGTCCGCTCGGCGCGCAGTTCGGCGCCATAGGTCAACGCGAACGCCCCCTCCCACAGCGCTTCGACCGAGAGTCTGTCGGGCAGCATCGGCCGCGCTGCTCCAAGCAGCGCCGGCGCCGCGCCTGCGACGGCAGCGATGCTGCTCCTCCGCGCCGCATCGTCGGCGGCCCATATCAGCCGCGATGGCTGCGCAAAGCGTGCCCAGACCGACACGTTGCGGGTTTTCGACGACGCAAGACGCGCAAAATCGCTTTCGCTGAGCACGGCGTATTTTGCGATCAGCCCGTCATGCTCGAACGGAAAGACATTCGGCGGCAGCAGCCGGTTGGCGAAGGCGAGCCAGCCTTTGCCGAACGCCCGCGCATAATCATCGACGATCAGATAGAAATCGAGCATCAGCCCGTCGAGATTGGCCTCGCGCAGGCAGGATCCGTAGAACAGCACGGCCCGCGCGGCGTGGCTGTGGCGCGCCGCAATGGCCTCGGCCATCGCCGTGACGCGCGCATCGACCGGCGCCCCCAGCTCGGCCGCGACCAACTGCTCGATAGTCATGCGAGGCTCGCTCAGGCGGCGAGGCGCAGGAACGGAACCGGCGGAGTGGTCTTAAGGATGATCGGCTTGCCAGCATCGGCCTGGAAGATCTCGCCGTCGAGGATCACGCTCGAACGGTCGCCCTCGATCCGGATCTCGTCGCCACGCTCGAAATGAACGCCGTCCATCTGATCGCGGCCGACCCGCCCGAACATGCCGGCGAAGATCGCCCGCAGCAGCGGCAGGGGGCGTTGTTCGACCACCATCATCTGCAGCGACCCCGTGCCTGGAACGCTGCTGCCCAGCAGCAGCTTGTGCAGCGTCGTCACGATCAGCAGCGAGAAGCGCCCGTGAAGCTGCCCGTGCCGCATCATCGACACCTTGAGGGGCGTCGCGGCGGGCGGCAGGAAGGCGGTGCGGATACCGAGGATCAGCGTCACGAGCACCGCAATAGCGGTGAGGACGTGGCTGATCCCGTTGGGCAGGCCCAGCGGATAGATCTTGTTGCGGCAATAGAGGATCGTGTCGGCGAGCCCCGCGCCGCCGAGGAACATCCCCAGCACCGGGCGCGTGCCAGCGACGCCGTCGGAGAGCGCGATCAGCTCGCGCACAACCACATGCTCCTCGATGCCGGTGCGGGCGATCTCGATCACGCGGTTGAGCGCCGCGATAGGATCGCCGGCGGATCCGAGGTCGAGCGCGATCAGGTTGGTCTTGCCATTCGGCAGCACCGCGACCGGCGGTGGCGAGCCATCGAAATGGTCGCCGAGATACAGTTCGGTGAGCGCTGCCTGGACGGTACCATCGCCGCCGTTGATCACCAGCACCTTGGGGTTCACCCGGGCGATCGTGCGCAGCGCTTCACCGATCTGCTCGATCGACTCGACCTCATAATGGAAGACGTCGCTGTGGGATGCGCAAAAGCTCCGCATCCGCGGCAGCATCGACAGATTGCCGGTCGAGCGCGGATTGGAAAGGAGCGCGACGCTGGCCATCGATCAGCGCGCCGCCATCGCGACCGGGCCGAACGAGCCGCCCTGGACATAATTCATGACCACCGGAACATGCGCGACGCCATGCACGGACACCTGCACCTGGCGCGGGTCGGGCCTGCGCTTGAACATCACGTCGAACAGCGACAGCCGCGGATTGCCCGACATGCCGCCGCCATCGGCGGCGCCGGTCTTCCCCGAATTGTCGATGTCGTGGCGAACCGAAACGGCATAGTTGCCGTTGCCCGGTACGGACACGCAGATATCGATCGGCCCGGTGGCGGGTACGGCCACATCGATGCGCCGCAAATAGCTGCCCTTGTCGAAATAATGGCTGGGATTGCCGCCATAGGATTGCACGCGGATCGTGCCGCTACGCTTTTTCAAGCCTTCGACATGAACGAGCATCGCCGGGCCATTGCCGTCGCACGCCGCCGTGTCCGGGCCAAGCACGGCTGCGCGCGCCCCGGCGGGAGACGCCGCCGCAAGCATCAATCCAGCCATCCCTGCCACAAGTTTCGACATGACCTCTCTACTCCTGGAAGCTATAGCCCTGCGAAGACGCAGGGCCGGTACGCTGTCCCATGAGTCGGAAACTGGGCTGCGATTGCGGCCAGAACATGGTCACGGGGCGTCCAAAAGTTGAGATTTGACACGCTTACCGACCGCTACCTCGCACGACTGATCGCAACCCCGCTGTTCGCGACACTGGTGATCGCGGCAATGCTGCTGACCCTCGACAAGATGCTCCGCCTGTTCGACTTCGTCGTCTCGGAAGGAGGGCCGGTCAGCGTCGTGTGGCGGATGCTGGCCAATCTCATCCCCGAATATATGTCGCTGGGTATTCCCATCGGCCTGATGCTCGGCTGCCTGCTGGCCTTCCGCAAATTGGCACTGTCATCCGAACTCGACGTGTTCCGGGCGGTCGGCATGAGCTACGGCCGGTTGCTGCGCGTACCCTATTATTACGCGATCGCGCTGGCGCTCCTCAATCTCGCCATCGTCGGTTTTATCCAGCCTTATTCGCGTTATGCCTATGAGGGGCTTCGCTTCGAGTTGCGCTCGGGCGCGCTCGGCGCCTCGATAAAGGTGGGCGAGTTCACCCGGCTAGGCAAACGGATGACGATTCGCGTCGAAACCAGCCGCGACGGTGGACGGGAGCTGTCCGGCATCTTCGTCATGACCGAAACCAACGACGGCAAGAGCCTGGCGGTCACCGCAGAGCATGGTCAGTTCATGGCGACCGACGATCCGGACACGATCATCCTGCGGTTGCAGAAGGGTGTGCTCGTCCACGATGCGCCGACTTTCAAGGAGCCGCGCGTTCTGCAGTTCGTCGGCCATGATCTCCCGATCGACCTGCCGAAGATGGAGGCGTTTCGCCAGCGTGGCGGCCGCGATCTCGAAATGACGATGCCGGAACTTGCGGTGATCGCGCACAAGGAGAGCACGCCGGAGAAGCTGCGCGCCCAGTTCAGAGCCGAGTTCCACTTCCGCCTGGTAGAGGTGGCAACGATGCTGCTGCTGCCGATGCTCGCCCTGGCGTTGGCAATCCCGCCCAAGCGCTCCTCGTCCGCACTCGGAGTATTCCTGTCGATCGTGATGATCGTCACCCAGCACAAGATCAACGAATATGCCGCCTCCGTGGCGGCGCTGGGCCGGATCGAACCCATCCTGGCGCTCTGGATACCTTTCCTCTGCTTCGCCGCGCTGGTCTGGTGGATGTACCGGACGATCGCGCATGTGCCGGGCGGCCAGCCGATCGGCGCGCTCGAACGTGCGGCCGACAAGGTAGCGAAGGCGGTGATCCGCTGGATCAAGCTCGGCCGGAGGCGGGCAGCGTGAACATCTCCTTCTTCGCGTCGCGAACGATCACCTTCTATATGGCGCGGATGTTCCTGGTCCGTTTCGTCGCTGTCCTCGCGGCGCTGGTGATCGTGCTGATGGCGCTCGATCTGCTCGGCGAATCGGGCGACATCCTCGCTTATCCGGGCAACGGCGATCATGAACTATGGGTCTATGCGACCTTGCGGACGCCGCAGATCATCGCCCGCTTCCTGCCCTTTGCGGCGCTGCTCGCGACGTTGATCACGTTCGTCACGCTGAACCAGAACAGCGAGATCATCTCGATGAAGGCGGCCGGGATTTCGGCGCACCAGATCCTGGCGCCGCTGGTCGTCGCCAGCATCGGTGTCGCGCTGGTTTCCCTGGTCTTCAACGAGCGGGTGGTAGCGCGCTCAACCGCGACTCTCAGCGCCTGGCAGGATGCGGGCTACGGCCCCATTCCCAGGGATCGTGGCATCGTCGCGAACGTCTGGGTCCGCGATGGCGACGACCTGATCCATGCGGTGTCGGCGCGTGGGCGGCAGGCGCAGACAAAGCTCGATACCGTCACCATCTACGATCGAGACGGCGGCCGTCTCATCTCGATCGTCAAGGGCGCACGGGCTGTGCAGGCCGGCGGCGCCTGGCAACTCGCCAACGCGTCGCGCTTCGATGTCTCGCGGGGGGTGACCACGGTGCTGCCGGCCTTCGAGTTCGGGCGCGGGGTGACACCCGATCGTTTCACCCTCGCCAGCGTCGATCCTGCAGCGCGGTCGATCCTGCAGCTTCGCTCGGCAATCCATGACCTCGACGCCGCGGGGCGGCCGACGGGTCCGCTCGAAGCAGGGCTGTGGCACAAGCTGTCGGGACCTTTCTCGGCCGTGCTGATGCCGCTCCTCGCCGCGGTCGCCGCCTTCGGTCTCGCCCGCACCGGACATCTGTTCATCCGCGCCGTCCTCGGCATGGCGCTTGGCTTCGCCTATTTCGTCGCCGATAATTTCGCTCTGGCGATGGGCAATCTCGGCGCGTACCCGCCTGTACTGGCTGCCTGGGCGCCCTTCCTGCTGTTCCTTTTGATCGGCGAGGCGGTGCTGATCCGCACCGAGGAATAGCAGCTTTCAAAGCTTGGCCTTGCCGCCGTCGCAAAAGCGCCGCATTGCCAAGCCAGAGCGCAGCCCCATATGGGTCCCTGACAGGGGCTATCGACTGATTTCGAGGTTCCGAGTGAAGCTGACCGCCATCAAGCCCTCTTTCTGGGCCAAGGAACACCATCTCGACCGCATGACCTTGCGCGAGCTGGTCGTCGCCTATTTCCAATATCCGGCGATCATGGGCTATCTCGCCTGCGCTGCTGTCGCCATTGGCTTGTATGTCCGGCACCCGGCGCCGCTGCTGCCGACGCTGGCGTCGATCGGCATCGCGGTGATGGTCTACCCGCTGGTGTGGTATTGCCTTCACCGCTGGGTGCTGCACAGCCGGTGGATGTTCAAGGTGCCGCTGCTGGCCGCGACCTGGAAGCGAATCCATTACGACCATCATCAGGATCCGAACCGACTCGAAATCCTGTTTGGCGCGCTCCACACGACCTTGCCTACGATTGCACTAGCGACTGCACCGATCGGCTATGCGATCGGCGGCACCGGCGGGGCGCTGGCCGGCTTCGCGACGGGGCTGCTGACCACCTGCTTCTATGAGTTCTGCCACTGCATCCAGCATCTGGCCTACAAGCCGAAAAACAGGACGCTCGCCGAGATGAAGGCGCGCCACATGGCCCATCATTTCCATGACGAGCGTGGCAATTTCGGCATCACCAATTATTTCTGGGACAGGCTGTTCGGCACCTATTACGAGCGGATCGAAAAGGACAAGAAGAGCGAGACGGTGTTCAACCTCGGCTACACGCCCGAGGTGGCCGAGCGCTATCCGCACGTTGCCCGCCTGTCGGGGGGCGTCGCCACCGGCCACCCGAGCCAGCGTATCAAGCACTGATGGCCATCGCGGTCCGTCCGGTCACCGGTAAGGCGGATCGGAAGCTCTTCATCGACCTCGCCTACCGGCTCAACGCCGGCGATCCGAACTGGATTCCGCCGCTGCGATCCGAGGCGATGGAACTCATCACCCCGGGCAAGAACCCCTTTTACGAGCATGCCGAGCAGCAGCTGTTCATTGCCGAGCGCGATGGCAAGCCGCTGGGGCGCATCTCGGCGCATATCGATCATCTCTGGCTGTCGATGCCGGCCGAGCAGGGCGGCGGCCCCGACATCGGCAATTGGGGCCTGCTCGAAGCCGCGGACCAGGAGATCGCCACAGCGCTGATCGCCCAGGCCGAGGCATGGCTCAAGGGCAAGGGCATGACGAGCGTGATGGCGCCGATCAGTTGTTCGATCTGGGAAGAGCCGGGCCTGCTCGTCCAGGGGCACGATCATCCGCCGACGGTGATGATGGGCCACCACAACGCCGCCTATCAGGGCTGGATCGAGCCGCTCGGCTATGCCGGCATCAAGGATCTGCTCTGCTATGCGGTTAACATCGCGGAGCCTTTCCCACCGCTCGTGCAGCGCATCGTCAGTTCCGGCGAGCGGAATTCGCGAATCCGCATCCGCACGGTGGACAAGAGCCGCTTTGACGAGGAAGCGGCGCTGATCTTGTCGATCCTCAACGATGCATGGTCGGACAATTGGGGGTTCGTGCCGATCACTCCCAGCGAGATCGCCTATACCGGCCGCAAGCTCAAGCCGATCGTCTTCGAGGACCTGATTCGGGTCGCCGAGGTCGACGGCGAGCCCGTCGCCTTCATGCTGACCCTGCCCGACCTCAATGAACTGACTGCCGACCTCGACGGGCGGCTGTTTCCGTTCGGCTGGGCCAAGCTGCTGTGGCGGCTACGCAAACCGCAGGTGAGCACGATGCGCGTACCGCTGATGGGCGTCGTGAAAAAGCTCCAGGCGACCCGCCTCGCCAGCCAGCTCGCCTTCATGATGATCGAGTATATCCGCCGTGACTCGGTGGCCAATTATGGTGCGACCCGCGCCGAGATCGGCTGGATTCTCGAGAACAACCAGGGGATGCGCTCGATCGCCGAGACGGTCGAGGGCAGCGTCAACAAGACCTACCGGATATATTCGAAAGCTTTGTGAGGCTCGTGCGCCTAGGCGCCGGCCGAGATGGCAGAGGATGTTCAATCGCGCTACGGGCCGGCTGCTCATACTGTTCGGTGTGTCGCTGCTGGCCTGGCGCCACCGCTAGGGAGAGAGACATTGACGATCGACGATATCGACGATGCGGTCGCCGCGACCGCGTTCCGGCGGCTGGTCCGCCACCTCCAGCATCGCGACGACGCGCAGAATGTCGACTTGATGGGGCTCGCCGGCTTTTGCCGCAATTGCCTGTCGGACTGGGTCGGCGAGGCGGCTGGCGGCGCGCTCGATAAGGAGGCGGCGCGCGAGGCGGTCTATGGCATGCCCTATTCGCAGTGGAAGGCGAGGCAGCCGGCGGCGACGGCTGAGCAGCTCGCGCGCATGGATGCAAGCGTGGCGAAGAACCGCGCCTGAGTGCGCGTCCTACCGCAGCGTGATCCAGGTCGGCGCATGGTCGCTCGCCTTTTCCATGGCGCGGGTATCCTTGTCGACGCCGGCGCCGGTCAGCCGGTCGGCGGCGGAGGGGCTCAACATCAGGTGGTCGATGCGGAATCCCGCGTCGCGCTGCCACGCGCCCGCCTGATAGTCCCAGAAGGTATAGACCGGGCCGTGCGGATGGACCGTGCGAACCGCATCGGTCCATCCGGCGTTGCACAGCCGGCGAAACGCGGAGCGGCTTTCCGGCTGGGTGAGTGCGTCGCTTGCCATCGCCCGCTCTGAAAAGACGTCGTCGGTCGATGGCGTGGGGATGACGTTATAGTCGCCGCACAGCACGACCGGGGCCTCGCTTTTCCACAGCTCGGCGGCATGGTCGATCAGCCGGTCGAACCAGGCGAGCTTATAGTCGAACTTCGGGCCCGGCAGCGGATTGCCGTTGGGCAGGTAGATCGATCCGACGACCACACCATCGACATCCGCTTCGATATAGCGACTATGACTGGGATCTGGATCGTCGGGTAGCCCCTTGCGCCGTTCTATCGGCTGGCTTCCCCTGGCCAAGATAGCGACGCCGTTGAACCCCTTCTGGCCGTGCCAGATGGCGCCATATCCAGCAGCTTCGATCTCGGCGATCGGGAATGTCTCGTCCGAGGTCTTGATCTCCTGCAGGCAGGCGACATCGGGTGCCTTCTGCTCGAGCCACTCGATCAGACGGGGAAGACGGGCCTTGATCCCGTTGATGTTGAACGTCGCGATTTTCATGCGCGAGGAGATAGCGCGCAGCGAGAGCGGCGTCACCCGCTCAAGTTCCCCTCGATATATAGGCTATATCGAGAAGCTCGAGCCGCAGCCGCAGCCCGAGGCGGCGTTCGGGTTCGTCACCTGGAAGGCCGCGCCGCCGAGGGACTCGACATAATCGACGGCGCCGCCGCGGACGAGGTCGAGGCTCATCGGATCGACCACCAGCGAAACGCCGTCGCGGATCGTGACCACGTCATCCTCGGCAGGCGCTTCGGCCAGTTCGAACTTGTACTGGAAGCCGGCGCAGCCGCCGCCGTCTATCGCAAGCCGGAGGATCGCCGGCTTGCCTGTCTTCTTCGCGATTGCGGCGACGCGCGCAGCGGCGGATGGGGTCAGGTCGATTTCTGCAATGGCGGTCATGACGGTGAAGATAGGCGCTCGGAGGCCCGCCGACAATCGTTGGCGGGCCTCCGCAGTCCTTTTATGCGGGTCGGCTCAGTCTTCCGGGCCACCGAGCGCGACGTCGGAGCCCTGCTGGCTCGCCGCCATCAGATAGTTGGCGGACTGAAGGAATGGGATCGGGTTGACGGCGTGGCCATCGATCCGGACCTCATAATGGAGATGGCTGCCGGTCGAGCGGCCGGTCGAGCCGACATAGCCGATCAGTTCGCCGCGCTTGACGCGCTCCCCCGGATGGGCGGAAATGCGCGACATATGGCCGTAGCGGGTAGCGATGCCCTTGCCATGATCGATCTCGACCATGTTGCCATAGCCGCCGAACCACTCGGCGCGGTCGACGATGCCGTCGGCCGTCGCGTAGATCGGTGTCCCGGTCGGCGAGGCGAGATCGACGCCGGCATGCATCGCGGCGTAGCCGCGAAACGGATCGGAGCGCACACCGAAGGCGCTGGTGAAGGTGTAGTTGGCGATCGGCTGGATCGACGGGATCGAGATGACGCCGTTGTCCATCGCATCGAGCTTCTTCCACGACTGGAACAGCGCCTGGAACTGGGCAGCCGACTGGGCGTTTGGTGAAGCTTCCCCGGTCTGCGCCAGGCCGGGCGTTACCGAGGACGTCAACAGCAGGGCTGCGGCGATGCCTTTCGTGCGCGTCGATCCGAGGCAGTTGGAGACAAGGCGCAGACCGGCCCGTATGAAATTGCTCAGGAAGTGCATTATTCCCCCGCGACCGGAACGATCCCGACCGAAACACCCGGCCGGGCCCTGTTAGTCGCGGTCGGGATTTGCCCCCCCTTCTGCGACAGGGGGGGTGTGGAAAAGATCACAGGGTCCGGCAACCCCGGCCATCATTTCTTTCGTTAGCCCGGCCTCATGGCGCGCTGAGTCGTTGAATGGCGGCTTAATGCTTCCCCGAAAATGCAAGCGCACCTGCGATTGCCAACTCTGCACGCAATCGATTCGCATCGCGCTGCACAAAAAGCCGAACCATTCGACGCCGGCTGCAACATGCGCCACTTCGTCCTTGGCGATGCGGCGCAAAACCTGCGCCGAACGGCAATCTCCCGCATCCTCGAATCGGCTTATCAATGAAGGAGTTACGTCGAGTCCGCGCGCTTCCAGCACCATCGGCACCACCGCCAGCCGCGCGAGCGGGTCAGCGGCGGTCTGCTGCGCGGCCTCCCACAGCCCGTCATGCGCGGGCAGGTCACCATAGCGTGCACTGCACGCATTCAGCCGTCGTTCGAGCAGCGCGAAATGCATGGCCTCCTCGGCGCCGACCTTCATCCAGCGATCGACGAAGGCGCGGGGGAAGGCGGCGCCGAAGCGGCCGATAAGGTCGAAGGCAAGGTCGATCGCGACATATTCGATATGGGCGATCGCGTGCAGCATCGCGATCCGCCCCCGCTCCGATCCGGCCCGCCCGCGCCTCGGCATGCGCGACGGCGGCAGCAGTGGCGGTCGGTCGGTCCTGGCGGGTCTGTCGGGCATCGGCGTCGCAAAAGCCCAGTCGAGCTGGCCGAGCCGCCACCAGCGCGCGGCGCGGCGCGCGGCCTTCACCTTCGCCAACGGATCAGGCTCATCGAGCACCGCACGGCACGCGGCGGAGACATCCATCGTCAAGCGATCAGACATTAGGAGCCCGCCTCGGCGCCGGTATATTCTCGATGCGCTTCGTGGAGCGCAAGAATCGAGCGAACATGCCGCCGCGCCACTTCGAGGCGGTCGTCGCCGTAGCCACCGCCCAGCGCGCTGGCGAGCGGGATGCCGCGCATCCGCGCCTGCCGCATTACGAAACGATCGCGCGCCCACAGGCCGTCGTCGCTCAGTGCAAGACGGCCTAGCTTGTCGTCGCGATGCGGGTCGACACCTGCCTGGTACAGGATCAGATCGGGTCGGAAGCCGTCGATCGCGGGCGGCAGATGTTCGGCGAGCGCGGCGAGATAGGCTTCGTCGCCGGTTGCGTCGGGCAGGCCCAGGTCGAAAGTGGACCGCGCCTTGCGGGCGGGGAAATTCCGTTCCGCATGAATGGAAAGGGTGAACACGTCCTCGCGTCCCGCCAGGAGGACGGCCGTGCCGTCGCCCTGGTGAACGTCGAGATCGACGATCATCACCCGTGCGGCATCGCCTTCGGCGATCAGCCGGTTCGCCGCGATCGCCAGATCGTTGAAGATGCAATAGCCGGCGCCGGTATCCGCAAGCGCATGGTGGCTGCCGCCTGCGCTGTTCGCCGCATAGCCATGGTCGAGCGCCAGCTTCGCTGCCAGCCAGGTCCCGCCGGGGGCCAGGAAGGCGCGGCGCGTCACCCGTTCGGTAACGGGAAAACCGATGCGGCGGGTCTTTTCGGGCGGAACCTGAGAAGACGCGACCTCCGCGACATAGGCTGGATCATGCACCGCCTCGATCCAGTAGCGCGGCATCGGCTCCGCCTGGTGTAGCTGGTGCGGCAGCTTCGTCTCGGCCATCGCGATCATCACGAGCCCGTATTTGTCGAAGCTGAAGCCGCTGCCCGGCGCCGCCGGCGAGACATAATAAGGATGATGGACGAGCTGCAGCATCTTGCCAGCGTAACGCCTTTTACCGATGGAAGGCCATGACCCAGGAATTTGTCCGCCCCGATGTCCGCGCCTTCCTCGACGATCTCAACGGCCGGGATGGTCCAAAGACACATGAAGTGGACGTGGCGACGGCGCGCCGGATGTCGGCGAAGCTGCGTCAGATCGGCGAGCTGGAGGCCCCGCCGATCGCGACGCGGGAGGATCTCTACATCTCGGTTGCCGACGGTCGCTCGATTGCGGCGCGCTTCTATGACGCGCGCGAACGGCGCGCGGACGGGCCACTGGTGGTCTTCTTCCATGGCGGCGGCTTCGTGCTCGGCGATCTCGATCTCTACGACGCGGCCTGCGCCGATATCGCGATCGGCCTCGATCTGCCGCTCCTCTCCATCGATTATCGGCTGGCGCCCGAGCATGGCTGGCCGGCAGCGCCCGATGACTGCGAAGCCGCGACCCGCTGGGTGGCGGAGCAGGGTATGTTGTTTGGCCGCCGTATCAACTCGCTCGCGCTGGCCGGTGACAGCGCGGGCGGAACGCTGAGCATCGTCACCGCCATGGCGCTGCGCAATCATCCGGCGGCCTTGCCGGTGATCGCGATCTGGCCGCTCTACCCGGCGGTCGATCTGCGCAGGCGCTATCCGTCGACCGAGCGGCTGGGCGAAGGCTATATGCTCAGCCTGGATACGCTGCGCTGGTTCAACGAGCATTATAATCCGGATTTCCACCACTGGCGCGCATCGCCCCGCCTCGGCGATCAGCGCGGCATGCCGCCGGCGCTGGTCGTCACCTCGACGCTCGACCCGCTGCTCGATCAGGGCCGCGCCTATGCGATGGCGTGCATCGAGGCCGGGGTGCCGGTGGCCTATCGCGAAGCCAAGGGGAATATCCATGGCTGGCTGACGCTGCGGCGGGCGATCCCGTCGTCGCAGGAGGATCTGCGCGGCTGCCTCGCCGCATTCCGGATGATGATCGAGGAATATCGGCCATGAAGAAGACTCTGCCTTACCGCCCCGCCGCGGCGGTGATGCTGCTCAACAGCGAGGACAAGGTGTTCGTCGCCCAACGCATCGACAGCCAGCTCGAGGCGTGGCAGATGCCGCAGGGCGGCCTCGATCCCGGCGAAGATCCCCAGGCCGGCGCGCTGCGCGAGTTGGAGGAGGAGACCGGCATCCCGCCGCATCTCGTCGAAATATTGGGCCGGGCGCCCGATGTGCTGTTCTACGATCTTCCGCCTGAGCTGCAGGGCAGGATCTGGGGCGGAAAATATCGCGGCCAGAGCCAGTACTGGTTCGTAGCACGCTTCCTCGGCACCGACGCGGATGTGAACATCAACACCCCCGAACCCGAGTTCCGCGCCTGGAAATGGGCCGATGCGCGCGAGCTGGTCGACCTGATCGTGCCGTTCAAGCGCGACCTATACGCGCAGGTGGTGGAGGCTTTTGCGGAGTTTCTGCCGCGGTAAGGTGGGAAGCCTGGAGCGCCCTTGATCCGCCTTCATGGGCGGTCTTGCCTCACATCCCATCCACCGCCGCCAACACCTCCTCGGCATGCCCCTTGACCTTCACCTTGCGCCAGATCCGCCCGATCCTGCCGTCCGGGCCGATCAGGAAGGTCGCGCGGTCGATGCCCATATAGTTGCGGCCGTAGAGCGTCTTTTCGATCCAGGTGCCGAACGCCTCGCAGACGCTGCCGTCGCTGTCCGACGCGAGTTGGACCTTCAGACCATATTTATCGATGAACTTCTTGTGCTTCGCGGGGGTGTCTTTCGAGACCCCGATGACCGTCGCGCCTGCGGCGGCGAAGTCGTCGACCAGCGCGGTGAAGCTCTGCGCCTCGGTGGTGCAGCCCGGCGTGTCGTCCTTCGGGTAGAAATAGAGGACGAGGATCTTGCCGGCTTGGTCGGCAACGCTGGTTGCGGTCCCGTCTGGCAGCGTCAATGTGACGTTCGGGGCCTTGTCGCCTTGCTGCAGCATCGTTCGTCCTCTCGAGGGTAGCGGCTAGCTATATGAACTTGGATGCACTCAACACATCGTCGCCCCAGCGAAGGCTGGGGTCCATGACTGCTTCCGCAAACGGCGGCTTGGAGGTGAGAGACATGGGCCCCAGCCTTCGCTGGGGCGACGTGCGAAGTGATCCAAATCCAATACGAGATTCTATAGGACGGGCTGGGCCCGAAGTTCAACCGGCTCGCGCGGCCGGCTGGGATATCGCGCTGCACCAGACCTTCTGCACGGTTTCGCGCGCCTCGGCATAGGCGGCGGTCAACAGGTCCCAGCTCTCGAAGCCGCAGGCCTGGGCGATCACTCCGCGCTGCTCAGGCGCGGGCTCCTGGCTGTGCGGCGACAGCAGGCGCAGCACGATGAGCATGCGGCTGAGCACTTCGTGTGCCGGGATTACGGCTGTCTCCATCAGCCCCGCGCTCACCAGCGATCGGAGCGCGGTGCGCAGCCGCGGGTGGATGCCGACATGCTGGTCGAGCTGATTCACATGGACGGCGAATTCGAGATCGACGAGTCCGCCCGGAACCAGCTTGACGTCGAACGGGCCGCGCGGCGGCTTGTGGCGGGCGATGTCGCCGCGCATCTTCATCGCGTCGAGCAGCAGCGCGGCGCGGTTGCGCGGGCAGCGCAGCCGCTGGTCTACGGTCAGCTTGACCTGCTTGCGCGCCGCGTCCGCTCCGTAGACCGGCCGCGCGCGGGTCAGCGCCATATGCTCCCATGTCCAGGCATTTTCGCCATGGTAGCGTTCAAAGGTTTCGATCGAGCAGGCGAGCAGCCCCTTCGCGCCCCATGGCCGCAGCCTGGTGTCGATCTCGTAGAGCGGGCCCAGCGTCGTCACCGTCGACATTGCGGTGGTGATCTGTTGCGCGACCCGGCTGAAATATTCATTGGCGTCCAGGGGTTTGCGCCCGTTGCTATGGGTGCGGGCGTCGCCGCTGAACAGATAGATCAGGTCGAGATCCGAGAGGCTGGTCAGCGATCGACCGCCAAACCGCCCCAGCGCCAGGATCACGAGCTCGGCGCCTGGCACCTCGCCGTGATTCTCCTTCATCCGCGCCAGCACATCGTCGGCCATAGCGCGCAGGCCGGCTTCGGCGAGCTCGCAATTGGCGATGGCGAGATCGAGCGGATCGGCGGTCGCCTCGAGCAGCTGCAGCCCCAGGCCGAAGCGATAGCCGCCTATCGCCTGGGCGACGCGCAGCTGGCCTGCGGCACGGTCGCCGCCGCTGATCAGCAGCTTGAACTCGGCATCCAGATCGGCGGCTGGTGGAAGTGGCGCATAGGCGCTGCTGTCGATCAGCCGGCCGATTAGTCCCGGCTGCGCGATCAGGTGGCGCGACAGCGCCGGCGCATGGCCGAGCAGCGACAGTAGTGACCTCATCAGCGACGGCCGCGCTGCAAGCGGGGCGAACAATGTGATGTCGGGCGGCAGCCGCGACACGATTTCGTCGAGAGCCGCTAGGGCGCCGTCAGGGTCCTCGAAACTTTCCAGCTCCGTCACCAGCATGGGCAGCACCGCTTCGAACGCACGCCGCTCGGAGCCGCTGCGCAGCGCCGCCGGCACCCCGGCCTGCCACTCGCGTAATCGTCTCGCAGCAGTGATCGGATCGGCGAAACCGGCGTCGATCAGAGCGACTTCGGTAGCGTCGCGGACGTCGCGATAGAGCAGGGCACGGATATCGCGTGACAGCCG
The DNA here is from genome assembly GCF_037861105.1 of Rhizorhabdus argentea. Classification (NCBI taxonomy): domain Bacteria; kingdom Pseudomonadati; phylum Pseudomonadota; class Alphaproteobacteria; order Sphingomonadales; family Rhizorhabdaceae; genus Rhizorhabdus; species Rhizorhabdus argentea. The sequence goes on along the minus strand of NZ_JBANFK010000006.1, from coordinate 153,393 downwards.
GTCGTAGAGCCGCGCGGCATCGGCGTGGATCGGAGCCAGCGTGGCGAGCAGTTCGGCCGCGGCCGCCACCGCGCCGTCGAATCCGTTGCCACTGAGCAGGAGATCGGACAGCGGTGCCAGGATAGCCTCGGCGTCACCGAAGGCGGTTTCAAGATCGGCATAGGCCGCATCGAAGCTGCGCCGCATCGATGGCTGGAGCGACGCCGGTATCGAAAGACAGTCGGTAAGATCGGCCGCCAGCGCCGCAAACGCGTCGAGCCTGGTAAACAGCGCGTCTATCCGCTCGCCGCCCGACGCGACCTTGAGGGTGACGCAGCGCCGTTCGAGCTCGGACAGGAGCAGGGCCGCCGGCACCTGGGGCTCGGCCGCACGAACGATGCCGTCCGCGGCATCCTGGAGCCTGGGATCATGCCTCATGCCGTTTCCGGCTCGAGGGAAAGGGGGCGCCCCGATACGCTGGGGCGCCCTTCGATGAATACGACCATCGATTTTCTCACGCTAAGCAACAACACACAGTTGATGCTCCCTGACTAGCAGCCAGTCTTTAAACCGGCGTCGCCTAGAGTGGTTAAAATGGCGGAAACCCTGTTCTTTTCCTGGATTGCCCGGACCCCCCACGAGGCCGGAAAAGCGGGATTGGGGGGCCCGTCAGCGGCTGTCCGCGGCTCGAGCCCAGGCGGCACTGACCAGCGCGCGCGCGGTTTCATAGGCTTTAACCAGCGAATCCCAGTCCTCTTCGCCGCAGGTACGTGCGACCAGCGGTTTCGATGCCGCAGGCGGCTCGCCAGATGCCGGCGAGACGAGCCGCAGCATGACCAGCATCCGAGTCAGCAACTCATGGGCATGGATGACGGCCGGATCGATCAGCTCCCGATCCGCCAGCAGCCGCATGGCGGTGCGCAGGCGGGGATCGAAGCCGGTGCGATGGCGCAGCTGGAGCAGGTGTACCGCGAACTCGGCATCGATCAGCCCGCCATCGATCAGCTTGACGTCAAACCGGCTTGACGGCGGCTTATGGCGGGCGATGTCGCCGCGCATCTTGATTACATCCGCGGTCAGCGTCGCCGGGTCGCGCTCGCGGCACAGTGCTTCGGCGATGATGGCCCCAACTTCGTCGCGCGCGCCGGGCGAGCCGAAAATCGGTCGTGCCCGGGTCAGCGCCATATGCTCCCAGGTCCACGCGCTCTCGCGCTGATATTGGGCGAAGCTCGCCGTGGAAACCGCGAGCAGGCCTTGCGTCCCCGACGGACGCAGCCTGGTGTCGATCTCGTAGAGCGGACCCGAGGCGGTCGGTACGGACAGCGCGGCGGAGACGCGCTGCGCCAGCCGGTTGTAATAGGTGGTTGCGCCGAGCGGGCGCCGCCCGTCCGACTCGGCCATGATGTCGCCGGTGAACAGGTAGATCAGGTCGAGGTCCGAGGCGTGGGTGAGCACGCCGCCGCCGAGTCTGCCCAGCGCGATCACGAGCAATTCGCTGTCCGGCACTTTGCCATGCGTCTCCTCGAATGCCGCGATGGTGGCCCGGGCCAGCACGTCGAACGCGGCTTCGGCGACACGGGCATAGCCCTGCGCCACGTCGATCGGATCGGCGATTCCCTCTATCAGCTGCACGCCCAGCGCGAAGCGCCGTTCGCCGACTTTCTGGCGGACCCCGTCGAGCAGTTGCTCGTAGCTGTCGCTGCGCTCTCCCGCGCCCAGTTCCGCGATCAGTCGGGGGAGAGATGGCGGCGGCTCCAGCGCCGTCGAGTCTATCAGGCCGTCGATCAGCGCAGGCCGACGGCCGAGCGCCTGCGACAGCGTGGGCGCATGGCTCAGCACATCGATCAGCGCACGCGCCAGCGACGGGCGCGCCTCCAGCAGCCGGAACAGGTTGATCGCGCTGGGCAGGCCGGCGATCAGGTCTTCGAAGCGGTTGAGCGCATCCTGCGGCGACGGCGCCTTCGCGAGCGCCGCGATCAGTGTCGGCAGCATCGCCTCGAGCGCCGCCTGGGCGACCGTGGTGCGCAGCGAGCGGCTTTTGCCGGCGCGCAATATCTCGATACGCTTGCGGGCCGAGGGTGGATCCGGAAAGCCGCTCTCGCGTAGCAGCGCATCGAGCTTCTCGGGCTGGTGCGGCAGCCGCTCCTCGCCGCCGCTGTCGACCGCGTCATAGGCGGCGCCGACCGTTTCGATGTGCGGGCGCAGCACCGCGAGCAAGGCATCGCCACTGTCGAGGCCGTGGAGCCGGGCGACATTGTCGAGCGCTTGCGTCTGTTTGGGCAGCCGATGGGTCTGCTGATCGTCGACCATCTGCAGCCGGTGCTCGATGGTGCGATAGAGGCGATAGGCTTCGGACAGCGCGGCGGCGATGTCGCCATCGATCCGGCCCGCCTCGCCCAGTGCGCGCAGCGCGTCGAGCGTGGCGGGCGCGCGAAGCTGCGGCTCGCGCCCGCCGTGGATCAGCTGTTGGATCTGCGCGAAGAACTCGACCTCACGGATACCGCCGCGCCCGCGCTTGAGATCATAACCGGGGCCGAGCAACTGCCCTTGCGCAAAATGATCGCGGATTCGCCGCGAGATCAGGCGTATTTCCTGGACGGCGCCAAAATCGATAGATCGCCGCCAGATAAACGGGCGGATCGCGTCGAGGAAGCTCTGGCCAAGTGCGGTGTCACCAGCGGCGGCGCGGGCGCGGATGAACGCCGCCCGTTCCCACGGCAGCGCCGCCGATTCGTAATAGGTGAGAGCCGCATCGATCGGCAGCGCCAGCGGCGAGGCTTCGGGCGATGGGCGCAGGCGCAGATCGACGCGGAACACGAAGCCATGCTCGTCGCGATTCTGCAGCAGCTCGATCACCCGGCGGGCGATGCGGACCGCGGCTTCGACCGGCTCCTCGCGCGGGCGGTGCGGCAAGGTGTCGGGATCGAAGATCAGGATCGGATCGATGTCCGACGAATAGTTGAGCTCGCGGCTGCCATGCTTGCCCAGCGCGAGGGCAGCGAAGCCGCGAGGTTCGGCGTCGGGCATGCGCTCGATGATCGCGGTGCGGATCGCCAGGTCCAGCGCATGATCGGCGAAGGCGGAAAGATGCTCTACCACCTCCTCGAGGGGTGCCATTCCCGAGAGGTCGGCAAGCGCGGTCGCAAGCGACACCACCTGGCGCTGGCGGCGCAGCATCTTGCCGATATCCGGCGAACGCGCCTCGGCCAATCCGTCCCGGATCGCGCGCGCAAGGCCCTGGTCGCGGACCGCCGCAACGGTGCCAGGATGACGCTGGACGAGCCCGGCGAGGAAGGGGGAATGGCTGTCGATCCGGCGTAAAGTGTCGGAAAAATCAGCGATATTTGCGCGCAATATCATCCTGTCGGAATAGGGGATTTGTCGTCTAGTGCAATAACAGGAAACTTGCGCGCTGCCCCTGCGTTATGAATTTATGGAAAAGCCCAGCCCCTCTTACCTCGCGTCCCATGCGCGTATCGCTGGTGCCCGCGCGATCAACGCGCCCACGCGGCATGAGGGGATCGGCAATGCCCTTCGCGTTGCCTTCGACGCCGCCATTTCCGGGTTGCCCGACGAATTTGCTGGGCTGCTCAGAAAAATCAACAGGTAAGGCGCTATTCCCTATTCCTTACTCAGGAAATCGACGTCTGCCATGATCTGCTGAAGCGTCGTTGTCGAAGGGTCGGTCTTGTGATCGCGGCGTGAGGGCAGTTGGCCATGGTCTAGCAACTGCTCGAGCGCAGCCCGGCCGCGGGCAACGCGGCTCTTGATCGTGCCGACCGCACAGCCGCAGATCTCGGCCGCTTCTTCATAGGCAAAGCCCCCTGCACCCACCAGAATCAGCGCTTCGCGCTGCGGCTGGGGCAAGTGGAGCAGGGCGCGCTGCATGTCGGCCAACTCGATATGGCGATCTTGCGAGGCTGGAGCGGCGAGAAGCCGGTTCGCGGTATGCTCGTCCCATTCGCCGCGAAAACGGGCCCGCCGCATCTGTGAGAGGAACAGGTTGCGCAGAATGATGAAGGTCCATGCCCGCATGTTGGTCCCGGCCTGGAAGCGCTTGCGCGCCGCCCAGGCCTTCATCAGCGTCTCCTGGACGAGATCGTCGGCGAGGTCGCGATTGCCCGACAAGGATCGGCCGAAGGCACGCAGGTGAGGGATGACGCGGGCCAGCTCCGCCTTGAAATCGTCGTCCGAAAGCGAAACCAGTTCGGCGGCCGGCGTCGCAACGCCAGCGACGTCGTCCTGATCGTCATCATCCATCTTTTGCCGTGTCCCGCTAAACGAGTGAGCCCTTGCGCGTTTCGTCAATAGCACTGAAAATCCCACCCGGATGTGGCCGGACGGCGGGGGCCGTCCGTTCCGAGGCTAGAACAAAAGCCGGGGGTCCCGGTTCCAATAAAACCGCCTCCGTAACGATATCACTGTCAGGCTTCGATCGTTGCGGCGTTGAAGAACAGCGCCTGGCTGATAGCGGCCTTCACCGTGGAGCGCTGGAACGGCTTGGTGATCAGGAAAGTCGGCTCCGGCCGTTCGCCGGTCAGCAACCGCTCCGGGAAGGCGGTGATGAAGATGACGGGCACGCTGAACTCGGAGAGGATATCCTTGACCGCATCGATGCCCGAGCTGTCGTCGGCCAGCTGGATGTCGGCGAGGACGAGGCCCGGCCGATGCGCATGCGCCAGCGCGACCGCTTCGTCGCGGGTGACGGCAACGCCGCTGACGCTGTGGCCAAGATCGCGGACGATGGTTTCGAGATCCATCGCGATGATCGGCTCGTCCTCGATAATGAGGACATCGGTGCGGGTCTGGCGGTCGATCTCCGCGATCGCGTCGGCGACCAGCGCCTCGACATCCTCCGACGTAGTATCGATCAGATAAGCAGTGTCGGCGACGGTGAAGCCTTCCATCGCGGTCAGCAGCAGCGCCTGGCGTGACAATGGGGTAATACCCTGAAGGCGGGCCTGGGCGATGACTTCGCGCTCCGCTCCGGCCGGGGGGCCGTCGATCTCGTCATAATTGGTGGATGCCCAGATCGCCTGGAAAGTGCGGTACAGGCCGACGCGGGCATCGACATCCTTCGGGAAATCATCGGGCGCGGCCACGATCGCTTCGAGCGTGGCGCGGACGTAATTGTCGCCATGGCTCTGGCTGCCGGTGAGTGCCCGCGCGTAGCGCCGCAGGAAGGGCAAGTGGGGGGCGAGTTTCTGGCCGAGCGACATGTGTATTTGCACTCCCTGACTTCATTGACCGCAGGCGTACGCCGCCACGATGATCGGGGAAATAGCAGCCCCACCCGTGTCGCGGAAGCCACCCGCAGCCTCCAATATTTGAATGTGCGAAAAGAGACATTCGGCCTATGGAACCAACGGAGGAGTTTTTTGTTTCATCCGCACAGCGCGCATTTTATGGAACTCCATAAGATGATACGCATCCGGATCGATCCGAGGGGCGGTGTCGCGGGGCGCCGTTTTGCTGGAAAGTGTGTTGGGCAATAGATGATGTTCAGGGGCGTGGGCCGGTTGGCACAAAAAGATACATCACAAGCACCCGCGAACGATGGCGCGGCGAGCAAGCCAGCCAAGCGCCGCCGCAGCGAAGCCGCGCGCGATACGAATGTCGGCGCCGCTCTGCGATCGGTATATTCCCAGACTGTCGATGAACCTGTTCCCAATGAGTTTCTGGACCTGCTGAGCAAGCTGGATTGATTTCATGATGCTGGCTATCCCTCGGCCGGGCCGGGCTATAGTCGCTGGTGACGCCTGCGGATGAAGCTGACGACCAAACTCGCTTTTGCCCGTCTCTCCACCGGCACCAAGATGTTGATGATCCTTTCGGCCGCGATGCTGCCGCTGGGCTTCATCGCGCTGCTCACATCGCTCGACATGGCCCGCTCTGCATCGCTCGAAAGCCGGACCGCGGCGCAGACCACCACCGCCATGTACGCAGCCCAGTTGGATGCGGCGCTGAAGGCCGGCCTCGATACGGTGCGCGGCGCAGCGGTGAGCGTCCAAGCGCCCCAGAATCTATGTGCCGCGCTGAGCCGGCAGGCGCAGTTCACCGGTATCCGCCGCCTGCCCACCGCGATGTTCGACCGAGCCGGTCGCAAGCTGTGCCAGTCGTTTGGCGCGCCGATCCGGCTCGCGACCACGGTGCCTCCCGAAACCGACCGTCTCGAACTCGATCCCCAAAGAAGACTTTTCCGCTTCACCTCTGCACGCGCGGATGGAAGCGTGATCATCCAATCCGAGCTGCGGCTTGCCGCCATTCACCTGAACCGGCGGCAGGAGGAGGGATTGCCGCTGACGCATCTGCGCTTGCGGCAAGGCGATGCCATGCTCGTCCTCCTTAATCGCCCGACCAAGGGGGATGATAACCTACTCCGCCTGTCGCAGCCTCTGGCCGGCGGCCGGCTGACGCTGTCGGCCGAATACAGGCTGGCGCCGGTGCGGGCGAGGACGCTGCTGCTGGTGATGTTGCCGATCCTGATGTGGGCGGCGGCTGCCTTCACCGGCTGGTTCATCGTCAGCCGGTTGCTGGTGCTCCCGCTGGTTCAGCTCAAGGAATCGATCGATGCCTGGCAGGGCACCGGAGGCCCTCTCATCCTGCCCAGGATCAACACACCGAGCCACGAGATCCGCGACCTCGCGGAGAGCTTCGCGACTGTGTCGGCGCGTATCTACAACCATGAGCGCGAGCTGGAGGAGGGGCTCGCCCGCCAGACCAAGCTGACCCGCGAAGTTCATCACCGCGTCAAGAACAACCTGCAGGTGGTGTCGAGCCTCATTAACTTGCACGCGCGCGGCGCGGAGGGGGCGGTTGCCGACGCCTATGGCGCGATCCAGCGCCGCGTCGATGCTCTCGCGGTCGTCCATCGCAACCATTATGCGGAGCTGGAGGAGAATCGCGGCGTCTCAATGCGGTCGCTGGCCGGCGAGCTTGCTAGTTCGCTCCGCGCCTCCGCCCCTGCCTCTGCGGCGGGAATGTCGATCGCGCTCAACATGATCGATGTTTATGTGACCCAGGATGTCGCGGTGCCGGCGGCGTTCCTGATCACCGAGGTGGTGGAGCTGCTGATGCACTGCAATCCAGTGGGTTCGGTGCTGATATCGCTGGAGAGGACCGATCGCCCGGATCGCGCGAATCTGCGCATCGAGACGGTGGGCATGCCGGAAGGAGCGTTCGATCGCTATTCCGGCATCACGCGGTTCGAGCGGGTGGTGACCGGCATTGCCCGTCAGTTCCGCGCGCCGTTGGCGGAAGATCTACACGCCGGCCGGTTCGAAATTCAGATCAGCATCCTGGGCTGACGCGCCGGTTCCACGACCCAGTAGCCCCTTTTCGAAAAATTTCGCGGCGACAGGAACCATATCAGCGGCAACCCGTTCTCCCCCTCGGATAGCGATGCTTTGCCCCCCCCGCTCCCGCTATCCGTTCAACAAGGGCCCGGTCGCGTCATCCCCCCCGTAGATGCGGCCGGGCCCAATAAATTTCCCCGCACATCATTCACGCACACGCACATGTTACCGCGCGGGAACAAAGCCTTCGCGGGAGCATTGACGGTCGAGCCTCTCCGAGGAGAGGCCTCGGATCAACCGAAAGGGTTCACCATGTTCAAGCGCACCATCGCCATTGCTTTCGTCAGCGTCAGCCTGCTCGCCATCGCCGCGTGCAACACCGTCGAAGGTGCCGGCAAGGACGTGTCCTCGGCTGGCAAGGCGGTTGCCAACGCTGCAGACGACGCGAAGTAACGACACGGAACTGCCCGGCGTTGCCGGCGCAGAACGCAAGCCCGGGACGGTTCACGCCGTCTCGGGCTTTTCGTTACCGTCCTTCTTTCGGCCCCGCTCGGTGATCCAGATGCCGATCAGCGCCAGTTCGTAAAGTATGACCAGTGGGACGGCGAGCAGCAGCTGGGAGCCGACATCAGGCGGCGTGAGCACCGCGGCGATGGCGAAGGCGCCGACGATTGCATAGCGCCGTGCCCCGACCAGCTGTTTGCGGGTGACCACGCCCGCCCGCTCGAGCAGCATCAGCAGGATCGGCAGCAGAAAAGACAGGCCGAAGCCGAACAGGAACTGCATGACGAACGACAGATAATTGCCGACACCGGGCAGTGCCTCCTGCTGCACGCCGCCGAGATTGCCCTGGAAGCCGAGCAGGAAATGCAGCGCGACCGGGATCGCGACATAATAAGCGAGCGCTGCCCCGCTCAGGAACAGCATCGGCGTTGCGAACAGGAACGGCAGCAGCGCGCGCTTCTCGTTGCGATAGAGGCCGGGGGCGACGAACTGCCAGATCTGGTTTGCGATGATCGGGAAGGACAGCATCATCGCGGCGAAGAATGCGACCTTGATCTCGACGAAGAAGGCCTCGAAAATCTGCGTGTAGATCAGCTTGCCCTGGCCGGCGCGCAGCAGCGGCTGGACGAGGAAGGCGAAGATCGGCCGCGCGAAATAGAGGCACACGCCAAACGCGACCGCCAGCGCCGCGACCGACATCAGCAGCCGCCGGCGCAGTTCGAGCAGATGGTCGAGCAGCGGCGCGCGGCTCTCGTCGATGTCGGCAGCCTGGTTCATGGCAGCGGCGTTTTGGCCGACTCTGCTTCGATATCGTCGCGAGCTACCACCGACGCATCCATTGTCGGCTGTGCCTCCGGCGGGCCGCCCAGCGGCACCATCTCGCCCTCGATCATCTCCGGCTGCGCAGGATGCTCGCGCATGATCCGCTCATTCTCCGTCGCCCATTTCTTTTCCATGTCCTCGAGTTCGGCCTGGCGGATCATCTCATCAATGCCGGAGCGGAAATGGCGCGCGACTCCCCGGGCCCGGGCAACCCATTGACCCACGAAGCGCATCGCGCGCGGCAGATCCTTCGGGCCGATCACGAGCAGCGCGACAACCGCCACGAGCAGCAGTTCGGTTGGAGCGACATCGAACATCGCGAGCGATCAGCGATCCGTCCGAGGAATCAGCTGTGCGGCCGATCGTCCTGCATCGGCTGCAGCGCGGGATCCGGATTCGGGTCTACCGGAGGCTGCTGCTGCAGGCGCGCGGCGGGACGCGGAGGTGCGGGCTGCACCGGCTCGTCTTCCTCGGCCATGCCCTTCTTGAAGCTCTTGATGCCCTTGGCGACATCACCCATCAGGTCCGAAAAACGGCCCTTGCCGAACAGCAGCATCACGACCACGCCGACGATGAGCCAGTGCCAGATGCTCAAACCACCCATCATGAATCTCCTTGGATGCGTGTCATCTAGTCGTCCTCGCCGCCTTTTTCCATCTGTAGTTGCTCAAAGGCGAGATCGACCGGATCGAGCAGGCCCGCCGCCTTCAGGTCCGCGACGCCGGGCAGGTCTTTGCGGCTGCCCAGGCCGAAATGGGCAAGGAACGCCGGCGTGGTCGCGAACAGCAGCGGCCGGCCCGGAGCCTCGCGCCTACCGGCCGGCCGAATCCACCCCGCTTCGAGCAGCACGTCGAGCGTGCCCTTGGAAATCTGCACGCCGCGGATCGCCTCGATTTCGGCGCGGCTCACCGGTTCGTGATAGGCGATGATCGCCAGCGTCTCGATCCCGGCGCGGCTCAACTTGCGCGGCTCGTCACGGGTGCGCCTGAGGATATGGGCGAGGTCCGCGGCGGTCTGGAAATGCCAGCGTCCGCCGCGTTCGACCAGTTCGATGCCGCGGCCGGCATAGAGCGCAGCCAGCCGCGGCAGTGCGTCGCCCAGGCCCCCGGCACCGATCACGCTCATCAGTTCGGCCGGGCTCATCGGGGCCTCGGCCGCGAACAGGGCGGCTTCGATGGCGCGAAGCAGGTCGTCCGGCTCCTCGATCATGCCGCCTCCGGCGCTCTCAGCATGAGCGGCGCGAATGCTCCGTCCTGCATCAGGGCGATGCGGCCTTGCCGCGCCAGTTCCAGCGCTGCGACAAAGCTCGAAGCGAGCGCCGAACGGCGATATTCACCGACGGCGTCGGGCGGCAGGAAGGCTTCGAGGCTGGTCCACTCGATCAGGACGCCCACCATCCGCGACACCCGCTCGATCGCCTGCTCGAGTGTCATCACAGGGCGGCGCTGGACGATGTGGACAGGCACGTCGGCGCGGGCACGCACCACGCCATAGGCGGCGATCAGATCATAGATGCTCGCGTCCCAGGCGGCCTTGCGGATCACCTTGAGCCCTTCGGGGCTGCCGCGCGCGAATACGTCGCGGCCCAGCCTGTCGCGCCCCATCAGCCGCGCGCCGGCCTCGCGCATGGCGTGCAGGCGCTGGAGCCTCAGCTGAAGCCGCATCGCCAATTCTTCCGGGCTTGGATCGACGGTAGGATCCTTTGGCAGCAGCAGGCAGGATTTGAGATAGGCGAGCCACGCCGCCATCACCAGGTAATCGGCGGCGATCTCAAGCTTCAGCGTCTTGGCGTTGTCGATGAAGGACAGATATTGCTCCGTCAGGGCGAGAATGGAAATCTCGCGCAGGTCGACCTTCTGGACTCGCGCGAGGCTGAGCAGCAGGTCAAGCGGCCCCTCCCACCCGTCGAGCTCGAGCGTGAGCACATCCGCGCCCGCCTCGGACAGCGGCAGGTCGAAATTGTCGTCGGCGTCGTCCCCCAGCATCGCGCGAGTAAAACAGGATTTGCGGATCTTTGAAACCGACGCTTTATGAAAATCATCGTCCATCCCAATCGAGATGACGAACAGGAGTCCCGGATCAGGCGGGCAGATACGCCATCAGCGCGTCGCGCTTCGCGATCAGTTCGTCAAGCGAAGCAGCTGCTTTCCCGCCAGCGACGGTTGCCATGGCGCGGTCGAGCCGCGCCTTGGCCGCTTCTCCGATAGGACCTACCGCTCCGGCAATGGCCTCCATCTCGGCCATCTCGCCGGAGCAGTGCAGGGCGATGTCGCAACCGGCCGCCAGCACGCCGGCCGCGCGCGCGCCGAAGTCGCCCGACAAGGCGTGCATGCCGAGATCGTCGGACATCAGCAGGCCATCGAAGCCGATCCGCCCGCGGATGATGTCCCCGATCACCCTGGGCGACAGGCTGGCGCACTCCTCGGCGTCCCAGGCGGTGTAGACGACGTGCGCCGTCATCGCCATCGGTGCGTCGTTGAGCGCGATGAAGGGCGCGAGATCGGTTTCCAGCGCCGCCGCGTCGGCATCGACGACCGGCAGTTCGACATGGCTGTCGGACATCGACCGGCCATGGCCTGGCACATGCTTGACCACGCCGACCGCCCCGCCGGCGCGCAGCCCCTCGATCACCGCACGCCCCAGCGCGGCGACGCGGAGCGGCTCGGTGCCCAGCGCACGGTCGCCGATGATGTCGTGGGCGCCGGGCTGGCGCACGTCGAGCAGCGGCAGGCAATCGACGTTGATCCCTGCCTCGCCCAGCATCACCGCGAGCGCCTGGGCGTTGTGGCGAGTGGCCTCGATCGCAGTCATCGGCGCGATGTCGTAGAGCCGGTCGAACAGCTCGGCCTTTGGGAAGGCCGGCCACGCCGGCGGCTGCATCCGCGCCACCCTGCCGCCCTCCTGGTCGATCAGGATCGGCACGTCATCGCGGCCGGACAGGGCGCGCAGGCTGTCGGTCAGCGCAAGCAGCTGGGCCGGGTCGGCGATGTTGCGCCTGAACAGGATATAGCCGGCCGGATCCAGATCGGCGAAGAAGCTGCGTTCGGCGTCGCTCAGCACGGTGCCGGCAAGGCCGAGGAAGAGGGGGGTCACAGGGCTACTTTCTTGTTATGTCCGTCATCCCGGCGGAGGCCGGGATCTCGGAAGCAGCGTAGCGCGTGAGCCTCCCGAGACCCCAGCCTGCGCTGGGGTGACGGACGTTGAATATCATCCGATCACCGAGCAGCTCTCGCCCGCGGTCCGCAGCCGACCGCAGATATCCCCGGCATTGCCGCCGCTGGCGCGGAGGCGATAGAGCGTCTTGTCGCCTGACTGCACCGGCACCACCGACTGGGTGAGCCCGGCCAGGAAGGAGAAGCGCGTCGACAGGTTCTTCCACGCGGCATTGGCCTTGGCCTGGCTGGAGAAGGCGCCGAGCTGGATAGTCGACCCGCCCGAGACCGGTGCGGCTTCGGGCGCAGCGGCGGGTGCGGCAGGCCTGGGCTTCGGCACGGGCTTGACCGTCGCGGCCGGGGCGGGAGCGGCAGGCTTGGCGGCGCCCGGCTTCGCCGCCACCGGTGCAGGCACTGGCGGCGCGGGCTCCTCGATCGGCGCGCGAGCGACATTGACGGGCGTTTCCGCGGCGCTGCTCGTGTCGATGACGCTTTCGACCTCATTGCCCTTGCTCGCGCTGTAGACGATCTCGTCGTCGCCGGTCGCGGGGGTCTGGTCTGCCGGGCGTTCCTTGTAATAGCTGTCGGGCGCCTCGATCAGCGCGCCTTCGCCGGATGCGGCGCGGTCATTGCCGCGCATCCAGAAGTAGCCGCCGATGAGCACGCCGATCACCAGCAGCGCGGCGACGGCCCACAGGATCAGTCTGCCGGTCGATATGCCGCCTTCCTCGGGCTCTTCCTCCACCGGTTCAAGCCAGGGCAGGCGATCCTCGTCGTTGGGGCCGAGGCGGTCGCGCGAGTAATCGGTCATCTACTGCATCTCCTCCGCGGCGGCGACGCCCATCACCCCAAGGCCGTTGCGGATAATCTGCCCGATCGCGTCGCTGAGCGCCAGCCGCGCGCGGGTGATTTCGGGTCTGTCGGCCAGCAAAAAGCGACGAGACGGATCGTCGTTGCCGCGATTCCACAGTGCATGGAACAGCGCCGCCAGATCGTAGAGATAGAAGGCGATCCGGTGCGGCTCATGCGCAATAGCCGCGGCTTCGACGATCCGGGGATATTGGGCGGCGAGCTTGACCAGCGCCAGCTCCTCGGCGTCGAGCAGCGACAGGTCGGCGGCCGGCGTGACGTCGATCCCCGCCTCGGCGGCGCGGCGGTGCAGCGACCGGCCGCGGGCATGGGCATATTGGACGTAGAAGACCGGATTGTCCTTCGACGCCTCGACCACCTTGGCGAAGTCGAAGTCCATCTGCGCATCGGCCTTGCGGGTGAGCATGGTGAAGCGCACGACATCCTTGCCGACCTCGCGCACGACATCGGCCAGGGTAACGAAGCTGCCCGAGCGCTTCGACATCTTGACCGGTTCGCCGCCGCGTAGCAGCCGCACCATCTGCACCAGCTTGACGTCGAACGGCACCTTGCCGCCGGTCAGCGCCTGCACCGCCGCCTTGATCCGCTTGACCGTGCCGGCATGATCGGCGCCCCAGATGTCGATCAGCATGTCGGCGCCTTCGGCCTTCTGCGCGTGATAGGCGAGGTCGGTGCCGAAATAGGTGAGCCCGCCATCGGACTTGCGCACCGGTCGGTCGCTGTCATCACCGAACGCGGTAGCCCGGAACAGGGTCATCTCGGTCGGTTCCCAGTCGTCGGGGAGCTCGCCCTTGGGCGGTTCGAGCGTGCCTTCATAGACCAGCCCCTCGGCGCGCAGTCGGTCGAGCGCGGCATCGACCTTGCCAGCCTTCTGGACAGCTGCCTCGGAAGCGAACACCTCATGTTCGATGCCGAGCAGCGCGAGGTCTGCGCGGATCATCTCCATCATCGCGGCGACGGTCTTCTCGCGAAACAGGTCGAGCCACTCGCTCTCGGGCGTACCGACATAGCGCGAGCCGAACTCTGCCGCGAGCGCCACGCCGATCGGGATCAGATAGTCGCCCGGATAGAAGCCGTCGGGAATCTCGATCGTCTCGCCGAGTGCCTCGCGGTAGCGCAGGTGCGCCGAGCGGGCGAGCGTCTGCACCTGCGCGCCGGCATCGTTGACATAATATTCCCGGGTGACCGTATAGCCGGCATATTCGAGCAGGGCGGCGAGCGCATCGCCCACTACCGCGCCGCGGCAATGGCCCATATGCATCGGGCCAGTGGGGTTGGCCGACACATATTCGACATTGACCCGCTTGCCGGTGCCGAGCTGCGAGCGGCCGTAATCCCCGGCGGCTGCAAGGATCGTAGCGAGTTCGCTGCGCCAGCTATCCTCGGTCAGTCGAACATTGATGAAGCCCGGGCCGGCCACTTCGGCGCCGGCGATCTCGGGAAGAGCTGCGAGCTTCGGCACGATCAGTTCGGCCAGCGCGCGCGGATTGGTACCGGCGGGCTTGGCCAGCACCATAGCCGCGTTGGTCGCCAGATCGCCATGCGCAGGATCGCGCGGCGGCTCGACCGCGACATTTCGTCGATCGATGCCGGCCGGCAGCGCCCCCGTCGCTTCGAGGTCGTCGAGAATGGCGCCGACATGGACGGCGAAACTGGCATAAAGCGTGGGCAAGGGATGTTCCGTCAGCACTTGGTCAATGGAGCGCCGCTCTAACCGAACTACCGCGAAAGGTCAGTCCCTAGTTTTGGTGCCGCCTTCCGCTCGGCTGTAGGCCGGAACCGATGGGGCGATCGGATCAAGCCGTACCCACAGCGCGAGCAGCATCGCCGCGGCCAGGGCGATGCCCGGCATCCAGCGCGGGAACTGCGCCGGCAGCAGCGGCAGGATCAGCGGCAGCGCTGCAAACAGCAGGGCGATCATCACTGCAGGCATCTCGGCGCCGATAGCCAGGAAGATGAAGTGCGCCTGCGCGAGCAGATGGCCAATGCCGATCGCCGCGCAGATTGCGCCGATCACCAGGCCAAGCGCGGCCGGCAACCAGGCACGCGCCGCCAGCGCGATCGCGCCGAGCAGCAGTGGCCAGTGAAGCAGCGGCGCAGCGGTAGGCTCCACGGCCTGGACCACCGCTCCGGCGCCGAGCAGCAGCAAGGCCGCGCCCTCGCCGCGGTCGTCGCTGGACACCGGCAGAAACCAGGCCGCCGCCATCGCCGTCAGCGCGACCCCGGCCAGCGGGACAAGCGGACCGCCGGTCAGCAGACCCACCCACATCAGCGCCATGGCCGGTGCGATCGCCATCGCACGCAGCTGGGGACGCCGAAAGCGATCGAGCAGCAGCATCAGCGCAACGATGGCCAATGCCGCGACTGCCTCCAATCGGGGCAGCGCCGCGAGCCGGTCATAATAGTTGGCGCCGCCGCTCCCTGACACCGCATTGAACATGGTCAACAGCAGCGATGCATGGAGCAGCAGCGTGACCGTCACGATCATGGCGCGGCCTATCGAACGTAGTCCCGGTCTTGTCCGGGACAGCGCGGCGGCGATCAGCGTACCGGCCAGCAGCAGGATCGCCCAGCCGGCTGCCGTGGGGTAGGCGATCGTCACCCGTCCCAGCAGATCGGCGAAGGCGGCATTGGGTGTCCTGGCCGGAAGATTGGCCGCGAAGGCCATTGCCGATGCGAGCGCAAGCGCCTGATCGCCCATGTCCTGTAGCGAACCGGCATCGACAGCTTTCGGGACAGCGAACGGCGAATGATAGGCATAGCCGCGATCCAGCACGGCCAGGTTGAAGCCGGCGATCCCGCGCCGCTTGGCGATGGTATAGGCGGTGTAGTTCGGCATCATGTCGTAGATGAGTACGGACAGCGAATTGGTCGCCGGCCGTGCGACGTTGTCGGCATAGAGCCGCATCTGCGCGCCATTGGCGGATCCGGTCTCGAACATGTTCGCCCGCCCGCTTGCGCCGCGCGCCTCCATGTTGATGATCATGCCGACATGCGCCGCGAGCGGATGCTGGGCGAAGAAGGCGGTCGAGCCGTCGAGGTCGATCTCCTCGCTGTCGGTGAACAGCAGGATCACATCGCGGAGCGGCTGCCCCTGCGCCCGCAGCGCTCGGGCGACCTCGAGCGCCGCAGCTATGCCCATCGCATCATCCGCTGCACCGGGCGATCCCCACACGCTGTCGAAATGCGCCATCAGCAGCAGCGCGGGACGGGCGCGATCACGGCCAGCGATGACGCCGATGGCATTATGCGCGACGACGCCCTGTTCCCTGCGCCCACTCCACTTGCCCAGCCGGTCGAGCGACTTTCGCGGCAGCAGCGCGGCCTGCTCCGAAACCTTGGCGCCGAGCGCGCGCAATCTGCCGACCAGATAGGCGCGCACTCTTGCGTTTTCCGGCGAACCCACTGGATGGGGCGCGCGGCCGATTGCCACGATATCCATAAAGGCGCGATCGGCTGAGAATGCGGTCGGCGGGGTGTCTGAACCGCGTGGAGCGGGTGGCATCACGCTCAGCACCGCCCAGAGGATAGCGCCCGCCAGTCCCGCGACGAGGGCGATGGCGCGCGCCATCAGAAGCCCTCGTCGAACTCGATCGGTCCCACCAGCTCGCGATACCGCGACAGCGCATAGCGGTCGGTCATGCCGGCGATGAAGTCGCCGATGTGGCGGGTCCGTCCCGGCTCCGCCTGCGGCATGGTCTCGCGCCAGTGGGCCGGCAACCTGCCGGGGTCGCCCTTGTAGGCGTCCGCCAGTCCCGCGATGACCCGGCCGGTGCGGGCCGCGATGTCGAGCTGCTGGGGATGGTGGTACAGATTGGCGTACATGAAGCGGGTCAGCGCCTTCTCGCGCGATGCCATCTCATCGGAAAATCCTATAAGCGCCCGGCCGGCTGCGCGGACATCCTCGACCGAGCCGGGGGCGGCCGCGTCGAGGCGGCGGCGACTTTCTGCGAGCAGATCGTTGACCATGCAGCCGATCTGCTCGCGCACCAGCTCGCCGAGCAGGCGCGGCTGCGGGACATCCGGATAGCGAGCCCGGACCTTGTCCCAGTTGGAACGGACCAGCGGATCTTCGAGCACCTGGTCGAGCGTCAGCAATCCTGCACGCACGCCGTCGTCGATGTCGTGATTGTCATAGGCGATGTCGTCGGCAAGCGCCGCGACCTGCGCCTCGGCGCCGGGCCAGCTGTCGAGATCTAGCGGCCAGGCGGCGTCGATTTCCGTCATCGCCCAGGTTCTGCGCGCCAGCGGGCCATTATGCTTGGCGAGGCCCTCGAGCGTCTCCCAGCTGAGATTGAGCCCGTCGTGCAGCGGATAGGGGGAATCCAGCCGCGTCAGCATGCGCAGCGTGTGGGCATTGTGATCGAAGCCGCCGACCTCCGCCATTGCCGCCTGCAGCGCCTCCTCGCCGGCATGGCCGAAGGGTGGGTGGCCGATGTCATGGCCAAGGCAGAGCGCTTCGGTCAGGTCCTCGTTGAGGCCCAGCGCGCGCGCGATGGTGCGGCCGATCTGGGCGACCTCGAGGCTGTGGGTGAGGCGGACCCGGTAATGGTCGCCGTCGGGCGCAACGAATACCTGGGTCTTCTGGCGCAGCCGGCGAAAACTGATGGAATGGATGATGCGGTCGCGGTCGCGCTGGAATGCATCGCGCGGTCCTCGCGTCTCGCCGCCGCCCGGAGCGTGGAACCTGCCCCGGCTACGGGCCGGATCGGAGGCATAAGGCGCAAGCATCGGCATCGGCGCCGTGATGGCCGAGCGAGGTGCGCAAGTCGAGGGGGCTTCGCGATCCGCCCGGCCTTAAGCCGCCGCGTCAGTGCAGCTCGCTGCGCTCGTCGTTCTTCATGGGCCGTTCGGCGACATCGTCGATGTCGAGCAGGATGACCGGCAAAAGCCCGCGCCACGCATCCTCGCTCACCTGGATTTCCGGGTAGAGCATGTCCACCGGCATCGAGGCCTGCTTGAGGCCGACCGTTCCCGTGGAAGCCACAGCCGGTACTGCCGTAAGCGTGACGAGCGCAAGAATCATATGTTTCAGCATATCGCCCCCTGTCCTTTTGAGAGGCTAACATGCCGCAGCAAGGTTAAGAAATCGTCAGTCGAGCCGCTCGACCTTCTGCCCGGACGAGGTTGTCACCGGAAAGCAGCTGAAGCCCGCCGCTCGGGCGTCGTTGACATAGTCCTGCGCGGCCGACGAACTGGAGAAGGGGCCGATCAGCAGCCGGTTGGTGGACCTGTACGGTGCTGTCCATGGCGTCCGGCCAGCAAGCTGCTTGCCAAACTTCGACTTCTGCTTGGCCCATTCCTTGTCGAGATCGGGTTTGTACGACCCGCTGGCGATCTGGACCCAATAGCGTTCCGGATTCGCCTTCCTGGCCTTGGCCTCCTCCTGCGCCTTTTCCTTCTTCTCGGCCGCAGCCTTCTCCGCGGCGGCCTTCTTCTGCGCGGCGCGGCGATCCTGGGCTAGGCTGCGCGCATCGCTGGCGCGCTGCTCGGGATCGGAGGCTGGGTCGGCGGAGATGACAGGGGCGGCAATCTGCGACGTCGAGCCGGCCTTGGCCGTGGGGCCCTCGGTCTTCACCATCAGCCGGCCAGCATTGTCGAACTGCACCTTCGCGGAAGGAGCGGCAGCGACCGGCGCAGGCGCCGCCTTGCTCGATGCGACCGGATTGGCGGCTGCCATCTGCATCGGCACCTTGTCTTCCGGAAAGTGGCCGAAATGGACTGCGGCGGCCTTCTCGGCGGGCCTGAGCGCGGGTAGCCGCTCCAGGAATGGCTTGAGCGCATTGGATTGGTAGCGCGGCAACACGGCGTCGGCCGCGGCCTCCGCTCCGGCCGTGTCCCCCGTCATCGCCAGCACGAAGGCGCGTGCGCGCCAAGCCGGAATGTCGCGTTTGCGCAGCAGCGGATCGAGGATGGCGAGCGCGCCGACCCGGTCCCCGCTCATCGCCAGCGAGAGCGCCAGGCGGCGGATCGCCTCTGGATCGGGGCGGACGCGCAACAGCAGATTATATTCGGCCTGTGCCCGCTTGTTGTCGCCGCGCAGATCATAGGCCAGGCCGCGGTCGAGGGCGACTTCGAACGGCGCCACGCCCAGATCGGTGGCGCTGTCGAACAGCTTCAGCGCCGCGCGCGGCTGCTCCTTCTGCACGAGCGCCGATCCGAGCCCAGCCTTGATGCGGCCGTCGCGCGGCGAGATCCTGTCGGCGCGGACATAAAAGTTGATTGCGGCATCGGCGTCGCCGACCGCGAGCGCCGCGGCGCCAGCGCCCGACAACGCATCGAGATCACCCGGATCGCGCGCCAGCACGCGCAGATAGCGGGCCAGGCCTTCGGCGGGATCGCCCCGCGCCATCGCGTCCCGCGCCGACGCCATCGGGTCGAGAATCAGCGGCTCCTCGCCGATCGGCTGGGAGTCCGTCCTCTGCGCGAGTGTCGGCATGGCAGCGAACAGCACTGATATCGAGATGATATGATGTATCTTCATGGGCGCATCGCTTACAGACGCTCGCTTTGTCGCCGACAAGAAGTGAATGAGGGCAGAACGCCGAAGCGGGGCCGGATCGCGCCAATCGGCGCGGCCGGCCCCGTCCAACGATTATTGATTGCCCTGGCGGTTCAGGAAGCGCGGGATCTCCGCACCTTCCGCGGCGGCATCTTCGGGCGCGACCTGTGCCTTGGCAGCACCGCGCGCGATGTTCGACATCCGCTCGAACAGGGTCGCACCCGCGGCCGACTGGCGGCGGGCAGGCTCGGGCTCGGCTACCCAGCGGCGGTTGCCGGCGGCCTCGGGAGCTTCCTCCGTCTTCGCTTCGGGGGCCGGGGTCGGCATCGCCGCCTCGGGCTGGAGCAGCAACTCGTCATTGAACAGGTTGGTCAGCTCGAGCGGTTCCGCCGCGGCTTCGGGCGCCTCGAGAACGATGCGTTCCTCGGCGGGCGTCTCGACGGCGGGCTGGATCGTCGGTGCCGCCAGCGGAGCGGCAGCCGTCGACGCAGGCGCAGGTGCCGCAGCCTGCGGCACGGCGACCGAGCGCTCCTCACGCGCGGGCGTACGCGGCGGGAAGCTGAAGCTCTTCGACGGCTCCGGCATGGTTGCGGCGTCGACTTCGATCCCCGTGGCAACCACCGAAACCCGGATCCGGCCTTCGAGATCGTTGTTGAACGCCGAACCCCAGATGATGTTCGCATCCTGATCGACCAGCTGGCGGATATGATTTGCGGCTTCGTCGACTTCGAGCAGGCGCATGTCGTCGCCGCCGGTGATCGAGACGATCACGCCCTTGGCGCCGTTCAGGCTCACGCCGTCGAGCAGCGGATTGGCGATGGCCTTTTCCGCCGCTTCGATGGCGCGGTTGTCGCCGGACGCTTCGCCGGTGCCCATCATCGCCTTGCCCATCTCGCTCATCACCGAACGGATGTCGGCGAAATCGAGGTTGATCAGGCCAGGCATCACCATCAGGTCGGTGATGCCGCGGACGCCCTGCTGGAGCACCTGATCGGCCATCTGGAACGCTTCCTTGAAGGTCGTGTTCGGGTTGGCGATCAGGAAGAGGTTCTGGTTCGGGATGACGATCAGCGTGTCGACATGCTTCTGCAGTTCTTCGATGCCGGCATCGGCGGAGCGCATCCGGCGATTGCCCTCAAAGCTGAACGGCTTGGTGACGACGCCGACGGTCAGAATCCCGCGGTCGCGCGCAGCCTTGGCGATGACCGGCGCAGCACCGGTCCCGGTGCCGCCGCCCATGCCGGCGGCGATGAAGCACATGTGCGATCCGTCGAGCGCCTTCTCGACTGCATCCATGGTCTCTTCGGCGGCTGCCCGTCCTATTTCGGGACGGCTGCCGGCTCCGAGGCCCTGGGTTATCTTCAGGCCAAGCTGGATACGGCGCTCGGCGGGCGACGCGTTGAGTGCCTGGGCGTCGGTGTTGGCGACGACGAAGTCGACTCCCTGCACATCGGCAGCGATCATGTTGGCGATCGCGTTTCCGCCCGCGCCACCGACCCCGATCACGGCAATGCGGGGTTTCAGCTCGTCGACTTGCGGGCGCATGAACTCGATCGTCATATAATTTCTCCTTTGCGGCCCTGTCCGCCGAACCGCATCACGCGGCGAATCTTGCCAGACGCGAATCGCCGAATCACGCGAAAAGTTGTGCTATCCACAATTTTCGGGGTTAACGGAGGCGAGGCGTCAAAACCCACGGTCAATAGCCACTCTTCAGGGCCGTTATCAGGCGTGATACCAGTCCGCTGGCCTGGGCGCGATGGACGGTCTGCGGTTCAGCCGAGAATGGCCTCAGGTCGGCCGGATTGGTCGCAGCAACCTGGGCCAGCCCGGCGAGAGTGGCGAAGGCGGGGCCGCTATGCGCATCCGGCAGGCCGTGCATCGCCTTGGGTCGGCCGATCCGCACGCTCCGGCCCAGCAAGCCCTGCGCATAATCGGCGATGCCCTTGAGCTCGGCGCCACCGCCGGTCATCACGACCTGGCGGCCGACCGGCCCGACATAGCCGAGTTCGGTCAGCGCCTTGGCGACCGCGTCCATCCAGTGATCGAGCCGCAGCCGGATTACCTGGATCAGCTGCGCACGGCTGATCCGCGGCGGCTCGGCGCCGTCCTCGGTCTCCTCGGGCGAACCGATCTCGATCATTTCGTGATTGTCGCGCGGCGAGTTCTGCGCCGAGCCGTGGAAGCATTTGAGCCGCTCGGCCTGCGCTCTGCGGATGTTGAAGGCCGATGCGATATCGTCGGTGATGTCGGAGCCGCCCATCGGCAGCGAGGTGAGGCCGACGAGCAGGCCGCCGGCGAACAGCGCGACATTGGTGACGCCCGCGCCCATCTCGACCAGCGCAATACCCATCTCGCGGTCTTCCTCGGTCAGGCATGAAACCCCGGTCGCGATCGGCGAGGCGACGATCGATTTAACGCCGAGATGGGCCGAACGGACGCACAGCGCCAGGTTGCGCACCGGCGACGGCTCGGCGGCGATGACATGGATCTCGACCCCGAGCTTGTCCGCGTGGAGTCCGAGCGGATTCTTGACGCCGGTCAGGCCATCGAGCGTGTAGAGCGTCGGCTGGGCGTGGAGGACCATCCGCCCTTCGGGATTGAGCGAGCGCCGGCCCTGGCGGAGCAGTTCGTCGATGTCCTGCTGCTCGATCTGTACGCCGCCCAGGTTGACCTCGACCTGCGCCACGTCGCTGACCAGCCCGCCTGCCGAGAAGCTTACCCAGACATGGTCGATATTGGTGCGGGCGATCGTCTCGGCCTGCTCGACTGCCTCGCGGATCGCCGCCTCGGTCGCCTCCATGTCGGCGATATAGCCACGGCGAACGCCCCGGCTCTCGCGCTGGCCGGTGCCGAGCACTTCGAACTCGCCGCCTTCGTCGACGCGGCCGATCAGCGCCGAAATCTTCGACGAACCGATGTCGATGGCGGTGATCAGACCGTCGTTACGCGATTGCGCCATCACAGCTCCCTTTCCCCACATCGCCATCCATCCACCTCATGTCACCGACTTGGCGCTGAGCGGCGCTGGCACTTCTATCTTGGTTCCCGGCTCGCGCGACATGCGGGCGACCACCCGGGTCGGATCGCGCATGTCGATCGAGACCAGTCCCTTGCCGAGCAGGCCAGCGCGGCGATCCTCGAGCGCGAAGAAGGCGAGCGCTTTCGCCGCCTCCTGGTCGCCCTCCGGCAGCATCAGTTTCTCGCCCGATTGGAAGATGATGTCCCAGCGGCGGTCGCCCTGCCAGCTGGCGGCGGTGACGAGCGGCCTGAGCGACGGCGTCGTCCCGATCAGCCTGGCGAGTTCGGTGGCGCGGCGATTGGCGCCGGGGCCGACGACGACCGGCAGATCGGGCATCGCGCGGTCGTCGACCGGGCCGATCACCACGCCATCCTTGTCGATCAGCGCGAGGCGATGCCGATATTGCCAGATCGCTGTCGGCACGCGCTCGACAATATCGACGACCAGCGTATCGGGCAGTCGCCGCGAGACGCGGGCGTCGGCGATCCAGCCGAGCTTCATCAGTTCGGCGCGGGTGCCGTCGAGATCGACCAGCGGCATCGGCCGCGCCTGCTGCCGCATGGCGATGTCATAGACCACCGCGCTGTCGACTTGGCGGCGGTTGAGAATTTCGACGTTGCGAACCTTGAAGCCGGCATCGCCGATCCCGTCGGCAATCAGGAGGCCGACCATCTGGGGGAGGCCCATCGCGATCAGCCCGGCGATGATCCCGACACAGATGCCGCCGCCGAGGATCCAGTTGCCGGTTCGCCGCAGCGTATCGCGCGACACCGGCAGATGGTCGACGGCGCGATCGATCGTCGATGCGCGGCGCTTGGCCGGTGTGCGGCGCGGTGGTGCCTTGGCGCTGGGGCGGCGGTCGGCGGAGCGGGCGCGCGCGGCGGTCATCCGCGCTCGCCCCGGGGCAGCGCTTCGTCGACGATAGCCTGGACGAGATCGGCATAGCTCATGCCGACCTGGCGGGCTTGTTCGGGCACCAGGCTGAGCGGCGTCATGCCGGGCTGGGTGTTGACCTCGAGCAGGTAGAGCCCTGCTTCGCCCTTTTCGTCGTCCCAGCGAAAATCCGAGCGGGACGTGCCCTTGCAGTCCAGCAGGCGATGGGCGTCGAGCGCCATCTTCATCGCCGCATCGGCGATATCCTGCGGAACGTCTGCCGGACAGATATGGGTGGTGAGACCGTCGGTATATTTGGCCTCGTAATCGTAGAAGCCGCTGGTGGGCACCAGCTCGGTCACGCACAGGGCGCGGTCGCCGAGCACCGCGACGGTCAGCTCGCGGCCCCGGATGAAGGGCTCTGCGAGCAGGGTCTTGAAGGTCTGCCAGGGGCCATGCGCGTCACGATGAATCGGCGTGCCGTGATTGTCACGCTCTTTCACGATCGCCACGCCGACCGACGAGCCCTCGTTGACGGGTTTCAGCACATAGGGACGCGGGATTGGGTCCGCTTCGTACAGGCTGGCGCTCGCGACGATCCTGCCCTCCGGCATGCGGATGCCGTGGGGAACGAGCTGCTGCTTGGTCAGCTCCTTATCGATCGCGATCACCGAAGTGGTGAGCCCGCTATGGGTATAGGGCAGGCCCATGAGGTCCATCAGGCCCTGCACCGTGCCGTCTTCCCCGGGCGTGCCGTGGAGCGCGTTGAACACCACATCGGGCTTCGCCTCGGCAAGGCGTAGCGCGACATCGCGATCCATGTCGATGCGGGTGACCCGATGGCCGAGGCTTTCCAGCGCATCGGCGACTCCATTGCCCGAGGTCAGCGAAACCTCGCGTTCCGAAGACCAGCCGCCCATGAGGACGGCGACATGTAGCTTCGCGTAGGTCATGCGGCGACCACCAAACCCACGCCGTCACCCCAGCGGAGGCTGGGGTTACGGGAGCAGCGTGGCGCGCGAGACGACCGAGATGCCAGGCTGCGCTGGCACGACGGGCTGAGGCAAGCTTTCACTTGATCACTCTCGCTGCACTTCCATCTGCGCCGTCGCCAAACACCCCCACCCGTTGTATCTCCCACTCCAGCGTCACGCCCGACGCCGCTTTCACCTTCTCACGCACCTCTTCGCCCAGCGCCTCGATATCGGCCGATACCGCCGCGCCCAGGTTGAGCAGGAAATTGCAGTGTTTCTCGCTGACCTGCGCGTCGCCGCGGGTGAGGCCGCGGCAGCCGGCCGCGTCGACCAGCGCCCAGGCTTTGTGGCCATCGGGGTTCTTGAAGGTCGATCCGCCGGTGCGGCTGCGCAGCGGCTGACTCGCCTCGCGTTCGGCGGCGATGCGGTCCATCTCGGCGCCGATCGTGGCCGGTTCACCGGGCACGCCCTCGAACAGCGCCTCGACCACGACCGCGCCCTCGGGCAGCGCCGAATGGCGGTAGCTATAGCCGAGCTGCGCTGCGGGCCAGGTTTCCACACTCCCGTCGCGCAGCACCACAGTCGCCTCGATCAGGATGTTCGAGGCATCGCGGCCATAGGCGCCGGCGTTCATCCGAACCGCACCGCCGATCGTGCCCGGGATGCCGCGGAGGAATTCGAGTCCGGCCACGCCCGCATCGCGGGCGGCGCTCGCCACCGTGATGCCCATCGCCGCAGCACCCGCGCGAACCCGGCTACCTGGCTCGATCGTCACCTTTGCGAAGCTCTTGGGTAGCCGTACGGTCACGCCTGGCACGCCGCCGTCGCGTACGATCAGGTTCGATCCGACCCCGACCGGGAACAGCGGCACCGCCGGATCGAGGCTTTTCAGAAAATCGGACAGATCGTTCACATCCGCGGGGCGGATCAGCCATTCGGCGGGTCCGCCTGTCCGGAACCAGATGAAATCCGCCAACGACGCGCGCGCCTCCACGCTGCCGCGCAAGGGCGGCAGCGCTGGCGTTTGCAAGGACGTGGCGGACGCCGGCATCACTTCTTGTCGAGACCCCACATTGCCATCCACTGTTCCCAGGCCTTGGCCTGCATGTCGGCGAGATCCTTGGCTGCCTTGGCCGCGTTGTTGAACTGCTCACCGCTGCCCATCGCCTTGAACGCGGCTTCGACGGCGGTCTTGTGCATGTGCAGGGCCTGGTCCTGCAGGAGTTTCCAGGACGCGAAGTGGTCGGTCATGCTGCCTTCTCCTTGGTTATCGCCCCCGAAAGTCCCGCCGCCCATTTGGTGATATCACCGGCGCCGAGGCAGATCACCATGTCATCCGGGCCGATCGTCCGCGCCAGCGTGTCGGCCAGGGCATCGGGACCAGAAATGGTCTGTGCGGCACGATGTCCGCGCTGCTTGAGCCCCGCGACCAGCGCAGCCGCATCGACGCCGTCGATTGGCGCCTCGCCGGCGGCATAGACCGGGGCGACATAGACCGTGTCCGCATCGTTGAAGGCGGTCTGGAAGTCGGTCATCAGGTCGCGCAGCCGGGTGTAGCGATGCGGCTGGACGACGGCGATCACCTTCGCGCGCGCGCCTTCACGCGCCGCCGCCAGCACGGCGCGGATCTCGACGGGGTGGTGGCCATAATCGTCGATGATCGTGGCGACGCCGTTGCCGATCGGCACTTCGCCCACCTTGGTGAAGCGGCGCTTGACCCCGCCGAACTTGGCGAAGCCTGTAGAGATGATGTCGTCGGTTATGCCCATCTCCAGCGCGACGCCGATGGCCGCCAGCGCGTTCTGGACATTGTGGCGGCCGGGCATGGGCATGGTCACGCCCTCGATCCGGCGGGTCGCGCCATCGCGATTGCGGACCACGACGTCGAAGCGGTTGCCGCCGGGGATCGGAGTGACATTGTCGCCGCGCACATCGGCCTGCGCCGAGAAGCCATAGGTGACGACCTTGCGGTCGCGGACGCGGGGAATGATCGCCTGCACCTCGGGATGGTCGATGCACAGCAGCGCCGCGCCGTAAAAAGGGACGTTCTCGACGAACTCGACAAAGCTGTCCTTCACCTTGTCGAACGAGCCGTAATGATCGAGATGCTCTGGATCGATGTTGGTGACGACGGCGATGGTGCCATCGAGGCGCAGGAAGCTGCCGTCGCTCTCGTCGGCCTCGACCACCATCCAGTCGGATGCGCCGAGCCGGGCGTTGGAGCCATAGCTGTTAATGATGCCGCCGTTGATCACGGTCGGATCGACCCCGCCCGCATCGAGCAGTGCCGCTACCATCGAGGTCGTGGTGGTCTTGCCATGGGTGCCGGCGATGGCGACGGTCGACTTGAGCCGCATCAGTTCGGCCAGCATTTCCGCGCGGCGGACCACGGGGATACGCTTCTCGAGCGCAAGTTCGACTTCGGGATTGCCGCGTTTGATCGCCGTCGAGGTGACGACCACCGCGGCGTCGCGCAGGTTCTCTGCCTTGTGGCCGATCATCACCTCGATGCCGCGCTTGCGCAGCCCCTCGACGACATAGCCTTCCGCGACATCGGATCCCTGCACCTTATAGCCGAGATTGTGCATCACCTCGGCGATCCCGGACATGCCGATCCCGCCGATCCCGATGAAATGGATGGTGCCGATGTCTATTGCGACACCCTTCATGCAAATGCGCCTTTTAACGGACGGAGTTCGAGTTTTTGTACCGGGATGGGATCCATGAGCGGGGCGAGCCCGATCCGCTCGACCAGGTCGGCGAGATCCTCCGCGGCGTTGGGACGGCCGACGCCATAGGCACGTTTCGCGGCATTGATCAGCGCCTTGGGATCGAGCGCCAGCTTCTGCATCTGCTTCGCCAGTTCCTGCGGCGTAAAATTCTCCTGGCGGATCGATCGCGCGCCGCCGACCGCCGCCAGTTCGCGGGCGTTGGCGGTCTGGTGGTCGTCGGCGGCGGACGGCAGCGGGATCAGGATAGCCGGCCGGCCGGCGACGCTGATGTCCGCGATGGTCGATGCGCCGGCGCGCGCGATCACCAGATGCGCCCAGGCCAGCCGCTCTGGCAGGTCGGTGAAATAAGTGGCGAGATCAGCAGGGATGCCGAGCACCTTATATTTGCTGCGTACCGCCTCGATATCCTCGGGGCGGCATTGCTGCGTGACCTGCAGCCGGCGCCGGAAGCCCTGCGGCAACAGCGCGAGGCCGTCGGGCACGACGTCCGAGAGAATCGACGCTCCCTGGCTGCCGCCGGTGACCAGCACCCGGAAGATGCTGTCGGGGCCGATTTCGGGGAAGGGCTGATCGCGGATGTCGCGGACGATGTCGCGCACCGGATTGCCGACGAGGAAGGTCTTCTCCTCATATTTCGGCTTGAGCCGCTGGACCTGCGGATAGGCAGTGGCAATCGCGTCGACCTTACCCGCGACGAGGCGATTGACCCGCCCGAGCACCGCATTCTGCTCGTGCACCAGCGTCGGGATGCGCGCCCTGAAGCCAGCGCGCAGCGCGGGAAGGGCGGGATAGCCACCGAAACCGATCACTGCCGCCGGATCGAAGGTTTCGTAGAGGGTGCGGGCCATCGCGGTACCCGCGCGGATGTCACGCCAGGCCTTCAGCCATGCGCGCGGGCCGCCCCCAAGACGCCCCGCCGGAATGATATGGGTCTGGACGCCGTCGAACAGGCCGGGGATGCGCGCGCCGCGTTCGTCGGTGACGAGGGCGACGCGGTGGCCGCGCCGCATCAGCTCGGCCGCCAATGCGTGCGCGGGGACCATATGGCCCCCGGTTCCGCCGGCCGCGAGGGCGAAATGGCGAACGACCGTCATCGGCCGTTCCAGCGCACCGTATAGGCGGCTTCCTTGAGGTGGGGGTTCTCGCGGGTGAAGGCGAGGAGCAGGCCGAATCCAATCGACAGCGCGATCATCGACGAGCCACCATAGCTGATGAACGGCAGGGTCATGCCCTTGGACGGAGCCAGGCCGACATTGACCATCATGTTGATCAGCGCCTGCAGCCCGAATTGCGACACGAGGCCGGCCGAGGCGAGCAGCAGGAAATCATTCTCCTCGCGCAGCAGGCGCAGGCAGACGCGGGCGACGATGCCGAGATAGAGGCAGGCGATGGCGATGCAGGCGATCAGCCCGAATTCCTCGCCGATAACCGAGAAGATATAGTCGGTGTGCGGCTCGGGCAGGGTGAACTTCTCGGTTCCCGCACCCGGGCCGGTGCCGAGCAGTCCGCCATTGGTCAGCGTCGCGTGGGCGCGGTCCATCTGGTAGGTGTCGCCCTGCTTGAACAGGAACTTGTTGATGCGCTCGGTGGCCACCGAATAGAATAGATAGGCCGAGACGATCGCGCCCAGACCGCCCGCGCCAAGCATGCCGAGCAGCTTGAGCGACGCGCCCGACAGCATCAGCAGCACAATCCAGACCGAGACGAAGATCACTGTCTGGCCGAAATCCGGCTGCTTCATCAGCAGCGCCGCGATCAGGGCCATCGGTAGGACCGAGATCAGCGCGAAGGGAACGCCCGGGTTGCGGGTGCGCAGCGAGAACAGCCAGGCCATGCCGACCGCGAATAACGGTTTCAGGAACTCCGACGGCTGGATCTTGGCCGGGCCGAGCGCGATCCAGCGGGTCGCGCCATTGGCGGCGCTGCCGACCACCGGCACCAGCGCCAGCAGCAGCAGGAAGATGCCGCCGCCGATTAGCGCCATCCGCCGCGCCACCTTCACCGGCAGCGCCGAGACGCCAATCATCACGGGTACGGCGATGATCGTCCAGGCGAGCTGCATCCAGAAATAGTGGCGTGCGGCGACGGTGACGCCATTGCCGGAATAGCGCACGCCCGCCGCCGGCGAGGCGGCCGCGACGGCGATCAGGCCGATACCGATCAGCATCGTTACCAGCAGCAGCAGGACGCGGTCGATCTCCCAGAACCAACGCGCGAAGGGCGTGCGCTTGCCGCGTCCGAACCGAGAGCGCTTGACGGGACGGGGCGAGGGCGGGACGGCAGAGTCGAAATTCACTGAGACGTTCATAGCGAAAGCCCCTCCACCGCGCGACGGAAAGCGTCGCCGCGTGCTTCATAATCGCTGAATTGATCGAACGACGCGCAGGCCGGAGACAGCATCACGACCTCGCCCGGTTTGGCTGCTGCTGCGGCGTCGTGCACCGCCTGATCGAGCGTGCCGCTCTCGGCGACGGGCTTGCCGGCCGCCTTGAGAATTTGTGCGTACATCGGGCCGGCCTGGCCGATCGTATAGGCGGCCACCACATGGCCGAACTGCGGCGCGCAGTCGTCAAGATCGTCGGTCTTCGGCAAGCCGCCGAGAATCCAGTGGATCTTGGGATAGGCTGCGAGGGCCGGAGCGGTGGCGGTGGCGTTGGTCGCCTTGCTGTCGTTGACGAACAGGATGCCCGCCTTTTCGGCGATCCGCTCCATCCGGTGGGGCAGGCCGGGATAGGTCGCGAGACCCTTGTCGATCGCACCCTCCGGAATCTCCAGAGCGCGGGCGACCTGTATCGCGATGACGGCGTTCTGCGCGTTGTGCGGGCCTTGCAGGGCCGGCCAATGTTCCTGGCCGGATACTTCGCTCGAGGACACGCCGATCACCTGGGGGTAGCGCGACGCTATCGCCCGGCTGGGCGCATCCTCGACGGCGATGATCGCCACATGCTCGGCCGATTGCATCGCGAACAGCCGTTCCTTGCTGTCGGCATAGCCCTGGAAGCCGTCATAGCGATCGAGATGATCGGGGGTGATGTTGGTCAGCACCGCCACGTCGCAGTCGAGGCTGAAGGTCAGGTCGATCTGGTAGCTCGACAGTTCGAGGACGTAGATGCCGTGCTTTTCAAGCGGATCGCGGCCCATGATGGGAAGCCCGATATTTCCGCCCATCAGGGTCGGCACGCCCGCCGTTTCGATGATATGCTTGATGAGCGCGGTGGTGGTCGACTTGCCGTTGGTGCCGGTGATGCCCACCACCTTGTGGGCAGGCAGATCGGGGCGCGCCTGCGCGAACAGCTCGATGTCGCCGATCACCGGCACGCCGAACTGCGCGGCATGCGCCACGATCGGGTGCTTGTTCAGCGGTACGCCCGGCGACACGATGACGCTCTCATAGCCGGTCAGATCAAGGGTGAGGGGGTCGGCCACGGTGGCGCCGCCTGGAAGTCGGTCACGCGCTTCCTTCTTGCCATCCCACGCCGTCACTTTTGCGCCGCTTGCCAGCAGAGCCTCGACCGTCGCGAGCCCCGAGCGCGCCAGGCCGAGGACGGCGTAGGTCTTCCCTGCAAAGGCGCTGCTGGTGATCACCGCAACTTGAGCGTTGCGAGGCCGGCTAGGGCGAGGACGAAGGCGATGATCCAGAAGCGGATCACCACGGTCGGTTCGCTCCAGCCGAGCTGCTCGAAATGATGGTGGATCGGCGCCATGCGAAAGATGCGCTTGCCGGTGCGCTTGTAGAAGAACACCTGGAGGATGACCGAGACGGTCTCCATCACGAACAGGCCGCCGACGATCGCCAGCACGATCTCATGGTGCGCGACCACCGAGATCGCGCCGAGCGCGCCGCCGAGCGCGAGGCTGCCGGTGTCGCCCATGAACACCGCCGCCGGCGGCGCGTTGAACCACAGGAAGGCGAGCCCTCCACCGATGATGGCGGCGGTCATGATCGTCAGGTCGCCCGCGCCGAAGACGTGCGGAATGCCGAGATAATGCGCGAATTTCGCATTGCCGACGAGGTAGACGATCACGAAGAAGGCGAGGCTGGCGATCACCACCGGCATGGTGGCCAGTCCGTCGAGTCCGTCTGTCAGGTTCACCGCGTTGCCGAAGGCGACGATCACGAAGGCGGCGAACAGGATATAGAAGGGGCCGAGGTCGATCACCGGCCCGTTGTAGAAGGGCAGGTACAGCTCGGTGCCGTTGCCGGAGACGATCAGCCAGCTCGCCAGGCCGGCTATTACGAACTCGCCGAGCAGGCGCACCTTGCCGGAAACGCCTTTGTGGCTGCGCTTGGTGACCTTGTCGTAATCATCCAGAAAGCCGATCAGGCCGAAGCCGAGCGTCACGCCGATACAGGCCCAGACATAGCGGTTGGTGAGGTCCATCCACAGGAACAGCGAGATCATCACCGCGATCAGGATCATCAGCCCGCCCATGGTGGGCGTGCCGACCTTGGCGAGATGGGTCTGCGGGCCATCGGCGCGGATCGGCTGACCCTTGCCCTGGCGAATGCGTAGCCAGCCGATGAAGCGTGGGCCGATGAGCATGCCGATGAACAATGCCGTCAGCGCCGCGGCCCCCGCCCGGAAGGTGATGTACCGGATAAGGTTCAGGATTCCCGGAAACCCAAGCTGATCGGCAATCAGGTAGAGCATGTCGTCCTTTCGCCGGCTCCTGCCTTCGAGCGTAGATGCTCGACGAGGCGCGAAAGGCCGATCGCGTTCGATCCCTTGATCAATATGGTATCGCCGGGCGCGATCAGTGTCTCGATCGAATCGAGCGCCGCGCCGGCGTCGGGCACATGCGCGAAATCGATGCGTCCCTCAAGGGCGTTGGCGAGCGCGGTCATCTCCCCGCCGACGAGCAGTGCAAAATCCACCCTGGCCTCGCGCAGCGGTCCGGCGAGATCGGCGTGATAGCCGGCCGATCCGGCGCCCAGCTCGCGCATTTCGCCGAGTATGGCGATCCGCCGCTCCGCCTTTTCCTCGCCCAGCATCTTGATGGTCGCCGCCATCGAGGCGGGGTTGGCATTATAGCTCTCGTCGATGACCAGCGCCGTCCCATTGCCCGCGGCGACATGACTTCGCAGCCCCCGCCCGGGCAGGCCCGCCATGTCCGCAAAAGCGAGTCCAGCCGCGGCGAGGTCGCCGCCGATTGCCCAGACCGCGGCGATCACGGCCATCGCGTTCGACACCCAATGCTCGCCGGGAGGCGCGATAGTGAAGGTGAGCTCGGCGTCGGGCAGGATCAGCGATACCAGCGTGCCATTGTCGAGCGGCACCATGTCCTGGACGTGGATATCCGCGGCCCGGTTGGCGCCGAAGGTCAGGATGCGGCCGGCGAAGGGCCGGGCGGCGGCGAGGAGCCGTTCACGGTGGGGGCTGTCATAGGGAATGATCGCGGTGCCGCCGGGCTCCAGTCCCTCGAAGATCTCGCCCTTGGCGTCGGCTATGGCGGCCTCGTTCGCGAAGAAAGCGCTGTGGGCGGGGGCGATGGCGGTCACGATCGCGACATGCGGACGGACCAGCCGGGTCAGCCCGGCCAGTTCGCCGCTGTGATTCATCCCCATCTCGAACACGCCAATGCGCGTATCGCCGGGCATCCGGGCGAGGCTCAGCGGAACGCCGGTATGATTGTTGTAGCTCTTGACCGAGCGATGGACTTTGCCGCGCAG
Organism: Rhizorhabdus argentea; assembly: GCF_037861105.1. NCBI lineage: Bacteria > Pseudomonadati > Pseudomonadota > Alphaproteobacteria > Sphingomonadales > Rhizorhabdaceae > Rhizorhabdus > Rhizorhabdus argentea. The sequence continues at coordinate 120,997 of NZ_JBANFK010000006.1, read as the reverse complement.
CGACCTGTCGAGGCAGTCGAACAGCGCTTCCTTGGTCCCGGTCTTGCCCACCGAGCCGGTGACGCCGATCACCTGGCCCTTCATCCGCGCGCGGGCTGCGACAGCCAGCGCGTCCAGCGCCGCCATCGTATCGGCGACGCGGACGTGCGGACCGGTGCAGGCTTTCGACACTATCGCGCCGGCGGCTCCTGCCGCGAAGGCCGTGTCGAGGAAGCGATGTCCATCAGTCGCTTCGCCCTGCAGCGCGATGAACAGGTCGCCGGGGCCGATCTCCCGCGAGTCGAAGGCGACGCCGGTCGCGCAGAAGTCGCCATGGACTTCGCCGTCGACGGCGGCGGCGATGTCGAATGCCGTCCAGAGAGGGGTCATTTCCACATCTCCCCTCCCGATCCGTCATGCGCCGCGCACTCCCGCGCCACGCTGACATCGTCGAACGGCAACACGCGATCGCCGACGATCTGACCCTGTTCATGGCCTTTGCCGGCGATCAGCACGATGTCGCCGTCCCGAGCCTCGCCGATCGCGGCGGCGATGGCCTCGTGGCGCCCGCCGATCTCTACGGCACCCGGCGCCCCGGCCATGATGTCGCGGCGGATCTTGGCGGGATCCTCGCTGCGCGGATTGTCGTCGGTGACGATCGCGCGGTCGGACAGGCGCGCCGCCACCTCGCCCATCAGCGGCCGCTTGCCGGTATCGCGATCGCCTCCGGCGCCGAAGACCGTAATCAGCCGATTGCGGGCGTGCGGACGCAGTGCGCTGATCGCGGCCTCCAGCCCGTCGGGGGTGTGCGCGTAATCGACATAGACAGGTGCGCCGGTGCTGGTAATCGCCGCGCGCTCGAGCCGGCCACGCACCGGCGCCACTCGCTGCAGATTTGCGAGGGTGAGGTCGATCTCACCGCCGGTGGCGATGACCAGGCCAGCGGCAACGAGCGAATTGGCCGCTTGGTAAGCGCCGATCAGCGGTAGCTTGATCTCGCGCTCCGTGCCACCGATCTCGAGGCGCAGGGTCTGGCCCAGCGCCGTTGGAGTGCGGCCGAGCAGGCGGATGGTTTCGCCTTTGGCGCCAACGCTGATTAGCCTGATGTCGCGGGCCGAGATCGCTGCCATGACCTCCGCCGACTTGGGATCGTCCGCCCATATGACCGCTGCGCCGTCCGTGTCGACGATTTCGGTGAACAGGCGCAGCTTGGCCGCGAAATAGGCCTCCATCGTGCCGTGATAATCGAGATGGTCGCGGCTGAGATTGGTGAAGGCGGCGGCGCGGACCGGCAGGCCCTCGGTTCGATATTGCGAGAGGCCGTGGCTCGATGCTTCGAACGCGGCATGGGTGACGCCCTCTCGGCGCAGCCCGGCCATATTCGACAAAAAGGTGACGATGTCGGGGGTGGTGAGACCGGTCGACACCTGCTCGTCGGCGGTAGTGACGCCCAGCGTGCCGATCGACGCCGCGTGGAAACCTGCCATCCTCCAGAGCTGGCGGGTTAGTTCGACGGTCGAGGTCTTGCCGTTGGTGCCGGTGACCGCGACCGTGGTGTCCGGAAAAGGGGCGAAGAAGCGCGCGGCGAGCGCTGCAAAGGCGCGGCGCGGTTCGGCATCGCTGACGTGCACCACTCCTTCGACAGACACGTCCGGCGCCGAGACTACCGCCACGGCGCCATCGGCGATCGCCTGGCCGATGAAGTCCTCGCCGTTGAAGCGCGCGCCTTTGAAGGCGCCGAACACCGTCCCGGGCGCGACCTTGCGATGGTCGATGGCGAAGCCGGTGACGCGCGCCTGCCCCGCTTCGCCCAGGATATCGGGAAGGATGTCAGTCAATCGCATGGATTGCCGTGTCCTTCTGCTCGCCCTTCGCTTTCTGCTGCTCCTCGTACACATAGGGAAGCATGTCGGACAAATCGATATCCCGGCTCGGGTCGGGGATGATGCCGAGCAGCGGGCCGATCCGCGAGATAACGTTCTTTACCGCAGGCAGTGCGGTCCAGGCGGCGGTGCGGAAGCCGTAGGTTTCCTTGATGCCCTGCGGCTCGTCCATCGTCACGACAACGACATAGCGCGGCGCGTCCATCGGGAAGACGCCGGCGAAGGTCGTGACAAGGCTGTTGTGGATGTAGTGACCGTTGAGGTTTTTCTCGGCGGTCCCGGTCTTGCCGCCGATCCGCAGCCCGGGGACATTGCCGCTCTTGCCGGTGCCATGGGTTACGACGAGCCGCATCAGCTGCCGCATCCGCGCGCTTGTCGCCTCCGAGATGACCCGTCGACCGGCCGGCGCCGTCCCAGGTGCACGCTTGAGCATTGTCGCGGGGCGCAGGATGCCGCCGTTGACGAGCGCCGCATAGGCATTGGCGAGGTGGAGCTGGCTGACGGCGATGCCATGACCATAGGCGGTGGTCATCACCGTGGTTCGCGCCCAGAAACCGGGCCAGAGCGGCTTGCCGCGCGCGCCGAGTTCCAGATCGACCGGGCGATCGAAGCCGAGCTTCCGGAAGAAGGCGGAGGTCCGCGCCTCGCCCAGCTCGTCGGCGATTCGCGCGGTGCCGATGTTGCTCGAGTGGATCATGATGTCCGGGATCGACATCCAGCGATTTTCGGGATGATCGTCGCGGATCGTGAATCCTCCGACGTGAAGCGGCGCCGTCGCGTCATAGCGCTTGCCGAAATCGGTGATGACGCCGCTCTCTATCGCATTGGCGAAGGTGATCATCTTGAAGGTCGAGCCCAGCTCGTAGACCGAGCTGATCGCGCGATTATAGCGGGCATCCGGGCGAAGCGGGTCGGTGCCGACCGGGACCAGCCCCGGCGCGTTGGAGTTGAACACCGGCAGCGACGCCATTGCCAGCACCTCGCCGGTGTGGACATCTAGCACGATGCCGGCGCCTCCCACGGCGCTGTGCTTGACGACCTGCATGGCCAGCGCGCTCTCCATGGCCGCCTGGACGCGGCTGTCGATCGACAGCGCCACCGGCTGGCCGCCGTTTGCGCTGCTGGTCAGGCGCTTGTCGAGATAAGCTTCCATGCCGCTTACCGGCACGCCGCCGATGTCCATATAGCCGATCACCTGGCTCGCCATGGTGCCTTGCGGATAAAAGCGCTTGGGCTCGGGAACCTCCTCGATCGCTGGTTCGCCGAGCAGGCGCACGGCGTGAATCTTGGCCGGCGTGGCGCCACGTTCGAGATAGACGAATTTGCGCGGGCCGCGCAGGATCCGACGATAATAGTCCACCGGACGTGAGGGGAAGAGTCGTGCCAGCTCGACCGCCAGCTTCTCCTTGTCTCCGATCACGCGTGGCGGGCGAACGGCCAGGCTGATGCCGCTGATGGTTGCGGCGAGCACGACGCCGTTGCGATCGGTGATGTCCGCGCGCGGACCTGTGGCAGCCGCGACCGCGCCGCGAGCGGGCGCGTTGAACACCGCGAGATAGAGCAGGCGCAGCCCGATCACGCCCGTGAGCAGCGCGAACAGCAGCATCAGGATCATCAGCCGGTAATGTGCGATCCGGGTGGCGTCGTTTACCTTGGCGAGGGCGCGATCGCGCGGCGGGGCGAGCCCGACGGCGATCACGTTCATGGCCGCGCTTTGCGCGTGCGGCCAGCGGATGCTTCGTCGCCGAGATCGGCGAGGAAGTCGTCGCCCAGCCCGGCTCTTGCCGGCCGGTGCTGGGCGATCTCCCGGATCGGCGACGGAGTCGAAGGTGCGAGTGCCGATGGCTTGGCCTGGACGAAGCTGGCCTGGCGCAGCGTAGGCTGCGCGATCTGAGGCGACGGCGTTGCGGCGACCACGGTCTTGACCGAGCCCGCGCGGATGCCGCCATCCTCGATGACCTTGAGATTGACCTGGCTGACCGCGCCATGGCTGGCGACGATAGCCGGATCGAGCGGCAGCGCCGGCGCCGTCTGCGGCTGGGTGAGCGCCACCAGTTTGACCGAGCTGTCGACGAACTGACCGGCGCCAGGCGCCTGCAAGCCATAGACCCGCTGATTCCAACTCTCGATCTGGGCGAGCCCGCCGCGCGTGTCGATCTCGGTGCGGAGTTGGCGGATCTCCTGACTTGTCGCGGCAATCTTGCGCTCGACCCCGGTCAGCTCCGCGCGCTTTGTCGCCACGGTCTGCGACACCATGTAGAAGGAGAGCGCTGCGGCGCAGATGCCCCCTGTCCAGACCACCTCTCTGAATCGGGTCGTGATCATCCCTGACGTCCTTCTTTTTGTGCAGCGGGCCCCCATGGCGAGGCCTCGGTCCGACGTGCGACGCGCAATGTCGCCGACCGGGACCGGGGGTTGCGGGCAATCTCGGCATCGCCAGCACGCACTGGCTTGGCGACGGCCTCGAAGCTTGGACGCGGCCCCCCGCCGCGCACATCTGGAAGGTGCCGCGAGCCGGCGGGGGTGGCCCCGCTCCGCTCGCGCAGGAAACGCTTTACAATCCGGTCCTCGATCGAATGGAACGACACAACGGCGAGACGGCCGCCCGGGCGAAGCACCCGTTCGGCCGCAGCAAGGCCTTGTTCCAGTTCGTCGAGTTCGGCATTCAGGTGGATCCGGATCGCCTGGAAGGTGCGAGTGGCAGGATCCTTCTTCTCGTGCGGACGATGGCCGAGGGCGCGGCGGACCACCTCGGCCAGCTGCGCCGTTCGGGTGATCGGCCGCGCCGCCACGATCGCACGCGCGACGCGCCGCGCACGCGGCTCCTCGCCCAGCTCGTGCAGGACATCGGCGATATCGGCCTCGTCGGCTTCGTTGAGGAAATCGGCAGCGGTCATTCCGGCCTGCTCCATGCGCATATCGAGCGGGCCGTCGGCCTGGAACGAAAATCCGCGATCGGCCTGGTCGAGCTGCATCGACGAGACGCCGATGTCGAGGGTTACGCCGTCGACCTGATCGACGCCGCGTTCGTGCAGGGCCTCGGCGATCCGCGAAAATCGGTCGGACACCAGGATCAGCGCGCCCTCATTCTCCGCCTCGAGGGCGCGGCCTTCGGCGATGGCGTCGGGATCGCGGTCGAAGGCGATGACGTGCGCGCCGCTGCGCAGGATCGCGCGCGTATAGCCGCCAGCCCCGAACGTGCCGTCGACATGCGTCTCGCCTGCCCTCGGGGCCAGACCCGCGAGCACCTCGTCGAGAAGCACCGGGACATGCGGGGCAGGGCTATGGGAGGGGGAGCGGTCATCCCCGGTCCTTCCGCTTAGCCAGCAAGTCGTCCATTTCCTCGAGGACGTCTTCCGATTCGGCGTCGGGGTTGGCGCGGAGAATCTCAGGATTCCATATGCGGAAGCGCCGACCACGGCCGACGAACAGCGCGTCGCTGCCGATCTGCGCCTTGGCGCGCAGCCGCTCCGGCAGGACCATGCGCCCCGCGGAATCATAACCGACGTCCTTCATCTGCGGATAGGTCTTGGCCTCGAGTTCATCGAGCACATCGCCGTGCAGCTGACCGGTTTGCTCTGCCGTCCGGGCGGCATGGGCGTTCATCTGGTCTTCGGTTTCGGCGATCTGCAGCGCGTCGCTGACCTCGATGCACGGCAGGGTCGGGTGCTTGGCCATGCGCAGCGTCTTTTCGAGGCCCTTGGCTACGGTTCCGGTGGTGCAGCGGATATCGATGGTCTGGCGAAAGGCAGCCGGCAGCGAGACCCGCCCCTTGGCGTCGACGCCGTTCAAATGAACGTCATTAAAGACCGCACCCGCCGCCACCGCGTACCCCGTTCGAGGGAGGAGGATCGCCGGAGCCGCGCCGCCCTTTCCGGACGGCGGGAGGCGTCAATACGCCGAGCGATACTCCCAACCCCATTTCACCGCTTCGATGTACTTGGTTTAGGTCGGGTTTTCAAAGCATTTTTATACCATTTCGTGGTTTTACCTGCCTCCAGGCTGTGGATTTCAGGAATCCTGTGGACAGTGTCGCAACGTGCGGACCGCCCGATGGCCGCCGGAATCCGGCGCTGCCGGAGCGGCCATGCCTGTGGATAACTATGTCGAGAACATTGTGGGCAGTAGCGCCCGGCGCCGCATGGGCCCCGGAGTGAGGTGGGCGAGCGGCTCAGGCCGGCGTGGTAATGCGGACGTAGCTTTGCAAGCGACTCAATCGAGCCGCGAATCGCAACCCGACTTTGCCACCATTATTTCTGGGAGGACGGTCCCGGCTCGTCGCCCGACGTGCCGCCCGGCGCGACGCCGAGTTCGGCCAGCGGGTCGGCTGGCGGGGCTTCGCTATTGTTGGCCGCTGCCGACGAGCCGCTGGCGTCGGCGGCCTTGTCCTTGGAATGGAAGCCGACGATCGCGGCAGCCAGCAGCACGACCAGGAACACCACGGCCAATCCGGTAATGCCGATCCGCACGCGCTGCATCAGGCGGTAATTCCCATGAGCGCCAATTTCCGCCAGGCTTGGGCGGAGGTCAATTGCAAATGTAATGCAGCTCGGACGTCGCCGCGACGATTGGCGCCCCCCTTCAGCGCCTGAGCAGGGCCGGGACCGGCAGGCCTTTCGCCTCCAGCCAGGCTGGATTGAACATGGACGAGAGATAGCGCATCCCAGAATCGCACAACATGGTCACGATGGTCTTGCCTGGCCCCAGCTCCCGCGCGAGCGCGATCGCGCCGGCAACGTTGATGCCGGAGGAGAGGCCGACGCACAGCCCCTCGTTCTGCAGCAGTCCGAAGGCCTGATCGAGGCCCTCCTCGTCGGAAATACGAAATTGGGTATCCACCGGCGCGCTATCGAGGTTGGCGGTGATGCGACTCTGCCCGATGCCTTCGGCGAGGCTCGATCCTTCTGCCTTCAACTCGCCATGCGCGAAATAATTGTAGAGCGCGGCACCGTGCGGATCGGTCAGGCCGATCACTATGTCTTCGCTATACTCCTTCAGCCCGAGGCCGACCCCCGCGAGCGTACCGCCGGTGCCGACCGCGCAGGTGAAGCCGTCGATCCGACCGCCAGTCTGTGCCCAGATTTCAGGTGCGGTGGTGCGGATATGGGCTAGTCGATTGGCGGTATTGTCGAACTGGTTGGCCCAGAACGCACCTGGCGTCTCCTCGGCTATGCGGCGCGATGTATGTACATAATGGGCGGGATTGGAATAGGCGGTGGGGGCGACGAGGACGAGCTCGGCGCCGAGCGCGCGCAGCGTGGCCTGCTTCTCCTGGCTCTGGGTGTCGGTCATCACGATGATCGTGCGATAGCCGCGCGCATTTCCGACCAGCGCCAGACCAATGCCCGTGTTGCCCGCGGTGCCCTCGACGATGACCCCGCCCGGCTCGACCAGGCCGCGTTCCTCGGCGTCGGTAATGATCGCAAGCGCAGCGCGGTCCTTGACCGAACCGCCCGGGTTCATGAATTCGCACTTTGCGAGAATTTCGCAGCCCGTGGCCTCACTCGGGCCCTTCAGTCTAACCAGCGGAGTATTGCCGATGAGCGTGAGCGCGTCGTGCGCAATCTTGTCCTTTGCCATCGGCGGAATCTAGCCGAGCGCGGTCGCGCTTGCCAACATAGCTTCTCTTTGGCGTTCGTCTGTGCTGCTTGTCGGCCTTACATGATCCGCAAGGCCAGCTTCCCGCCCGTTGTCGGTCCCAATACCCGCCTGCTGCTGCTGGGCAGTTTGCCGGGCGAGGCGTCGTTGCGCGCCGAACGCTACTATGCGCATCCGCGGAATCAGTTCTGGAAATTGATAGGTGCGGTCATCGGCCGGGAAGAGCTGAACGAACTCGCGTATTCGGAACGCCTGGCTTTGCTTGGTGCCGCCGGTGTCGGCCTGTGGGACGTCGTTGCCGACGCTGTGCGGCCGGGGAGCCTTGATGGCGCAATTCGCGACCACCGGCCGAACGACCTGGCGGCGCTGGTCGCGACCTTGCCAGCGCTGTGCGCCATCGGATTCAACGGAGCAACCGCATCGCGAATCGGGCGGAAGAAGATCGCCGCCGTTACCGTGCCGGAGTTGATCGATCTGCCGTCTAGCAGCCCTGCCTATACACTGGCGCTTTCGGAAAAGCGGCTGAGCTGGCTTCGGCTGCGGGCATTTATCGATCCTTCGTCGGATTTTAGGACCTGATGGAAAAAAATCATATGTTCATGCTGGCTTCATGACATTCCTGTACTTGACGCACTGCACAAAAGGACCGCAAACACCGCCGCTATGCACATTCATACCCGCTTCTTAACCGCCGCCGTCCTCGGCTCCGCTCTCATGCTTACCGCTTGTGGCAAACCGGAAACGATCACTGCCAGCGAATCCGATCCCGATGCGGCGGCGCTCAATGCCGCCGTTCCGGTCGAACTGCCGCCGATGGTGACGCAGAGCCGCACCTACCGGTGCAAGGACGCCAGCCTCGTCTATGTCGACTTCTTCAGCAACAACACAGCTGCGTACAAGACCTCGAAGGAGGGCACGCCCACGATGCTCACCGCCGCCGAGCCTGGCAAGCCCTACACGGCCAAAGGCTATTCGGTGAGCGGCGATGGCCCGCAGGTCGAGATCGCAGCTCCCGGCAAGCCCGCCCAGGGCTGCAAGGCCTGATCCGCTTTCCCTGAATACCGGCCGGCGCGAGCAATGCTCCGCCGGCCTTTTTATTGCGTTGCGTCGCCCGGCCGGCACATGTCGATCCAGCGCGCGCCCGTCAGCTCGGCAAGCCGATCGGGGCTGATGCGCACCGAAGCCGTCCGCGACCCCGCGGCCGGATAGACAATCTCGAAATCCCGCAGCGATACGTCACAATAAACCGGCAGCGGCCGTGCGAGCCCAAATGGGCATATGCCGCCCACAGGGTGCCCGGTCAGCGCCTCGACCTCGTCTGCGCCAAGCATTCGCGGGCGCCCGCCTAGCGCATCCCTGGTCTTGCGGTTATCGAGCCGCGCGTCGCCGCGCGTGACGATCAGCATCACGACATCGGCGATCCGCACCGACAGCGTCTTGGCGATCTGGCCGGGCAGGACGCCGAGGGCTTCCGCAGCCTCTGCTACCGTCGCCGTGCTGGTAGCCTGGGTGGTGATAGCAATCTCGGGTGCGTGTTTTGTAAGGAAGGCGCGAACGGATTCGAGGCTCATGGGTTCGTATGAGTTTGAGGGTGCTGGGCTGACATAAGTGTCCCTTTCACATCATTCCGCATCGGGGTGCTTTAGACCAACCTTCCCCCAAGGCTGGCCGATCCAGCGCCGATAGATGTCGTGGGTGAGCCAGAGCAGCGGAATCCGGCGCTCCGCGAGACCCGGCAGGCTCCACATGTCGAAGCCGGCGAACGGAAGAAACGGGTTTCGCCGGCTATAGGCGAAGAGTTCGATACGGGTGGATGCCCGCTCGCTGTGACCACGTGCATGAAAGCCGAAGGTGTCCGCGACCACCAGCGTATTGGCAGGCACGGCGAAGGCGCTAGGCTCCGGTAGGCCGAGGGAGGCTAATTCGTCACGCGTTATCCGCAATGATCCGCGCGCCGACAACACGTCGCTTCCTTTCCCTGCGGTGAGGCTGCGGCCTTGCTCCCAGGCGAGGCGTTGGGGCGTCAGCCGGTGTGATCCTGCGACATAGGTCAGAGGTCCCTCTTCGGGCGCGACATCCTCGAGGAACAGCCAGGCCTTCATCGTCGGATGAAAGGTGTCGGCGTGGAGGTGGGTCTGCGGATCCGGCGGTGCATCGAGGCGCTGGCTGAGGATCGTCTGGACATAGAGCAGGGGCTCGATATCGAAACTCGCGACATAGCGCGCCAGTGTGCGCCAGCGTCGGTCGCGCACGAAGGCCCGCATCGCCGGAACCGCGGCGAGAAGCTCCGGATCGACGGCGTAGCGCCGGGTGATGGTGTCGCCCTGCACCATCTCTCGGGCGGGCCCCTTCCATGCGAGTAGCTGGCGGTGCAGCGCTGCAAAGACGTCCGGCGCCAGGAAGTTGCGCTTCATGACAAATCCATCGCGTTCGAAGGCTGCAACATCGGCGGGATCCGCGGCCTTCCCAAGCCTGACGCGACGGCGCTCCGCCAGTGCTCGCGCAAGTTCGACGCGGCGCGCATGCAGGCCGCGCCGGTTCAGTCGCTCAGACCCGATAAGCGGGTTGTCGCGGAAGGATTTGGCGCCGGTAAGCAGTTGCGCCGCCCACCAGGGCGTAAGCAGCGAGCGGAGGATTGAACCGGTCATGCGGTGGCCCTTAAGCGATTCCTCGCTCTTTTAATATGGCTTCGATCGGGCCTACGTCGCTGGGGTTGTTGAGTTCGATCGCATCCCAGCCGATCGGCTCAAACGGCACAACGCCGACCGCCATGCCGGCATCAAGGAAGCGAAGCTGCTCGAGCCCCTCGAGCCGCTCGATCTGCGAAATTTCCAAGGCGACGTAGCGGCGCAGCGCCTCGGGCCGATAGGCATAGACGCCGATGTGGAGGTGGACCGGCGGGAAGGCCTGTGCGGCTGCTTCTGGTGGCAGATGCGGGATTACCCGCTTCGAGAAATACAGCGCGCGATGGTCGCTGCCGAACACAACGGTCGTGCCGCCGACGCGGCCCTGCGCCTGATCTTCGACGAGGTGGTCGTAAACACTCTGCGAGCAGCGGATTGCCGGAGTGATCATTGCGACGTCCGGTGCCGCGGCCAACGTGTCGATCAAGGCGGTGACGACATGCGCCGGCGTGAGCGGGGCATCGCCCTGCAGATTGACCACGATTTCGGGGGAGATCCCCAGCCGGGCGATGGCATCGGCGCAGCGCTCGGTGCCGTTGGCGCAACTCTCCGCAGTCATCACCACCTGTCCGCCGAAATCGCGCACCGCGTCGGCGATGCGCTCGTCGTCGGTGGCAATCCAGATCGAGCCGGGATCGGCGATAGCCGTCGCGCAGTCCCAGCTGCGCTGTACCAGCGGCTTGGCCACGCCGCTGGCGCCGACGAGCGGCGCCAGGGGTTTGGCCGGGTAGCGCGAGGATTTGTAGCGGGCCGGGATGATGACCGCGAGATCGGTCATGACGAAAGCTTCAAGCCTAGCTCAGCCCGTAGCGGACGAAGTCGTGGATGTGGACTATGCCGGCGGGAAATTCCGGCCGATCCTGGTCCATCACGAAGACGGTGGTGATCTTGCAGTCGTTCATGATCATCAGCGCATCTTCGGCGAGCGTGTCCGGCGGGACGGTCTTGGGGCTGGCCGTCATCACCGCGGCAGCGGTCCCGTCGAGCAAGTCCCCGATATGGCGCCGCAGATCGCCATCGGTAATCACACCAACGAGCCGGCCATCGTCATCGGCGACGCCGGCAACGCCGAAGCCGATCGAGGTCATCGTCATGATCACGTCGCGCATCGGCGTGTCGAGCGCTACCAGCGGCAAGCTGGCGCCGCTGTGCATCATTTCGGTCACAGCCATCAGCCGCAGCCCGATCGCGCCGCCGGGATGGAGGAGTTTGAGGCTGTCACGCGCGACGCCGCGCACGTCCATCAACGCCATCGCCAGCGCATCGCCGAGCGCCAGCATCATTATGGTCGAGGTGGTAGGCGCGATGTTGCTGGGGCAGGCTTCTCGCACCTGCGGCAGCAGCAGCCGCACGTCGGCAGCCTGCATGACCGGCGAATCTGCGCGTGAAGCGATACCGATGATGCGGATGCGCAGGCTGCGGCAATGCTGCATGATCGGCGTCAATTCGGTGGTGGCACCGGAATTGGACAGCACAATCATGGTGTCGCCGTGCTGCACCATGCCGAGATCGCCATGGGCGGCTTCGGCGGGGTGAATGAAAATGGCCGGGGAGCCGGTGGCCGAAAGAGTGGCGGCGATTTTGCGCGCGATGTGGCCGGATTTTCCCATGCCAGTGACGACGACGCGCCCCTTGGTAGCCTCAAGCAGCCGGACAGCCGAAGAGAAACTATCGTCGAGGAAAGCCTCGAGCTGCACTAGGGCATCGATCTCGGCCTTCAAGACCTCCCGACCCCGGGACAATATATTCGGATTGGTCGCGTTGGACCGGATATCGTGGGTTATCACGCTCGTCTCCCTGGCCCCCACAGCGTTACCGTAAAATAGCCCGACTGGCATTTGTTGCAACAGCTTATTGCGGCAATGCACAAATCCGTGCCTTTTATGAGCCTAATCCGATAACAACGTCCCCATTGTCGGTGATCAACTTGGAAACGTCGCGCCAGGCTCAAGTTTGCGCTCGCCGTTCGATCGCGCGGCGGGCGATCAGCCCGTAAGGCACCTTCCCTGACGATCTAGCTCGCTCGTTACCGACTTGGGGCCCTTCAACGGCCAGGGGCGCATCGCCGCCATCCCCCGATCCGAACTTCAGTTGTGCGACATCATTGCCTCGCGCAATCAATGTAAGGGCCATGCGCTCGACATCGGCGCGTCCAATGGAGACTACGCCACCGGAGGCGGTCGGTCGCGTTGACTGAAGAGCGAGAGGGAACAGGTGAACGGCGATGCCGCCCGGGCGAAGGCAATGCATGGCGCGCTCGACGAAATCCGCTGCGGCACCGACCGAATCGAAAGCGCCGACTGTCCCCATCGACCACAGAAAATCAAACCCGCGGAGATCGTCCGGTAGCTGTCCGTTCATCTCGACGGCGCGATCGAAGGAAATGGTCGTGCAATCGTCTCCGGACAGAGCGAGGTCGAGAGCATGATCCTGGCCCGACAAGGACAAACCGCGCGCGCCCGGCCGCAACAGCCCATAAACGTCGAGAACCTGCAGCAAGAACGCCCGGCTCCACGTCTCAGATTCGGTTGCCCCCCGCTCCTGAACGGCACTGCTGCGCGTGCTGAAGGCGCCCTCGCGCAACTGCGCCGAGGTCATTGGCTGTGAAACAGGCGCATCGAACAGTGCCGGTCCGTTATCGACCAAGCGGTGCGGATGATCGAGCGCGTTGGTTCCAAACCGCGTCGGCTCGAGCGCCTCTGCAGGGACATTGCTTCCGTCTGCGCCCAGCTCCCGCGCCTCGATCAGCACTCCGGATGCGATGGCATCGGTGCCCTGGGGGAAATAGCCGTAGATCGCATAGGTGACGCCGGCGACGGCATGCATGCGCAGGGTGAGCTCGCCACCATCCTGCGCAAGCGCCGCCATCGAACCGGCCGTCGCATCGACGAGGGACACGCTCTGACGGCCCGGCGAATAGGCTTGCAGTTGGACTCGAAGTTCGCCTCTAGCGGCTTTCAGGGCATCGAAACGGATCGTAAAGACCACCCGTCCTGGACGGAATTCGAGATACTGGGTGTGGAATCCATATTTCGGATCAGGGCTTGGCTCGGGTCCGCCGAGCGGCTTGATGGCGCTGGCAATGCTCGCGAGATAGCTGAAGGCGTCGATCTCGCGTACTGCGGCTTGGGATTCCGTTCCGGTCAAAATCCTACCGCGACAAGATCAGCATCTGATCGATTCGCGCGGGCCGCGCGAGGATGCCTTCGATTGTGGTCTGGAACACGCCCTCGATCGGATCGATGATCTGGAAGGCGAAGCCGTGGCTCATTATCTCCCTCAGGAAAGCGCCAGCATCGGAATAGCGGCTACTGGCGAACTCGAGAACGATCGTGAGCGGCCGGCCGCTGCGCAGGATTCCCTGCATGCCCGACCACACGCGTTCCTCGGCGCCCTCGACGTCGATCTTGATGAAGTCGATCTTCTCGGCATTGGGCAACTCGTCCAGCCGCAAGGTAGGCACCGCAACCGATTCGAACTGCGGGTCGCCCACCACTGCTGCGTCAACGAAAGCGTTTTTCGGTTCGCCGTGCGGGATGAACAACACTGCCTCGCCGGACTTGTCCGATAGCGCCGCGCCATGGACGACCGTGTGATCGGAGAAGCCGTTTATCGCGACGGTGTTGACCAACCGCGCCGCGATGGCCGGATTAGGTTCGAAGGCATGCACCTGGCCGGATGGTCCGACCAGATCACTCATCAGCAGCGTGAAGTAACCCAGATTGGCCCCACAATCCACCGCGACCATGCCGGCGGCGATGCGCTGGACGATCGCCTCTGTCACCCACATCTCCCAGTAGCCATCGAGAAGCATGTGCGAGGAGAAGCCGATATCGCTGGTGTCGACGAACATCTTGTAGCGGCCGAGCACGTTGCAGAGCGACGTTCCCTTGCCCAGATAAGCATTGGCACACATCCCGCGAATGACGGCCTCGTTATGGTCGCGTCGCGACTTCTTCAGCGCGCCGAGATCCAATATGCCCTTGCCCCTGCCGTGCTTCCGGGCCGAACTTGGACGGGATACCCTTCTCCACGCATGGTACAGGGAAGCTAAAGGCATTGAGTTCGCCTATTCGTGAACCGCGATCTTGGCAGCGGTATGGGTGTATGGGGATGGAGCTCATGAGCGCCCGCGGCAACGCGTGAAATATGTCGAAAAGTCCGAAAGCCTCTTGCTGCAACGCATGCTGAACGGAAATTGCGTTGATCGTCATGTTACTTTGGCTGCTCGATAGCCGCAGCCGTACAGCGTTTCAACCACGCAGATGATCCGGGCCGCCAGCATTGCCAATCGCCAGGTGCAGCGCCATATTCCGTGTGCGGAGATTGAATTTGAACCAGGCTGGATTTGGGCAGGGCGGCGACAGAGGCTGGCTGCAGCGCATGAATACGCTGACCGCCCGGCGCGGTGACGGGCCGCGGCCGCAGGTTCCGGCGGGGCAGCGTGTCTATGCGATCGGCGATGTCCACGGCCGGCTCGACCTGCTGCTGCCGCTGCTGGCGCAGATCCGCGACGATATCGCCGCCCGCGCGCCGGCCGACAACCATGTCGTGCTGCTCGGCGACCTGGTCGATCGCGGGCCTTATTCGGCGGAGACGATCGAATATGTCCTGTCCCATCTCCCCGGCTTCGCCACCTTCCACCTGCTAATGGGCAATCATGAGGAGGCGATGCTCCGGGCTCTCGATCCGCTGGAGGACCGCAGCGAGAATCTGTGGCTGAAGTTCGGCGGCTATGAGACGCTGGCGAGCTATGGCGTCCCGGTCGCGACGTTGGGCGAGCAGCTGCCGCCGGTCGAGATGCTGCGGCACTATATCCCCGAACGGCATCGCCAGTTCCTCGACAGCCTGCCGGATGCGATCCGCTTCGGCGACTATGTGTTCGTCCATGCCGGCATACGGCCGGGGGTGCCGCTGGAAGAGCAGGTTTCGACCGACATGCGATGGATCCGTCACGAGTTCCTGCAGCATCGCGGCGAGTTCGGCGCATGCATCGTCCACGGCCACTCGATCTCGACCGAGCCCGACGTCCAGGCCAATCGCATCGGCATCGATACCGGCGCCTATCGCAGCGGCGTGCTGACCGCGCTGGGGCTGGAAGGCGACAGGCGGTGGCTGGTGCGCGCCAGCGTCGTCGATGGCGAAGTTCAAACGAAATTAAGCAGCTTGGGTTAAGCCCCGACTCGGGGGTGGGCGCCTGCGGCTGGGGGAACCGGCGGCGCGCCTCGCCGGTAACGAGGAGGAGCGCCGCATGCGGCGGGTGCGCGGACGTTCGGCTCTTGCCGTCGAAGCCCATGAGGAGATCGATGCGGTCCGGTTTCGCTTCGTGCGGGGCCTGTTCCCGCGCGGCGGCGAGCATGACCAGCAGTCGCTGGCCAACCGCGTCCGCATGGCGGTCGACGCGCTGCCGATGCTGCTGCTGGCGAACGTCGCCGTCGCCTGCGGCCTGTGGCTGGTCCGCGCGCCGCGGCTCGGCCTGGCGCTCTGGTCGATCGTCGCGCCGCTGGCGTTGCTCCTCGCCGCCGGCGCAGCGGTCCGCCGCCTCGCCCGCCACAGGCAGCCAGGGCGCAGGTCGCCGGAACACATGCACGGACTGGTCGCGCTGTTCGGACTGGCGCAGGGCCTGTGCTGGTCGACGTGGATGCTCGGCGCGGCGCGCGACATGACCTCGCCGAACTGGCCGGTCGCGGCGATCGCCTATTCGGCGCTGCTTGTGATCACGACATTGGTTTTTGCGCCTGTCCCCACAGCCGCGCTGGCGCTTTGGCTGACCCTGTCGATCAGCGTCGCGCTGGCGGTGGGTCATTGGATGACGCTGGTCATTCTTATCCCGCTGCTGGGCATCGCCACGGTCGCGCTCGGCGGCATTTCGGAGCGCAGCTACCTCGCCTCGCGCCGCTGGCTCGCCAACGCCGCCTCCGCGCTGAAGGCGGCGGTGCTGCTGCGCGAGTTCGAGGAGAACCGGCGCGGCTGGTTCTGGGAGACCGATGCGCGCGGCCTGCTCAGCTATATCTCGCCGCAGATCGCGGCCGCGCTCGACCTGTCGCTCGACGACCTGCTCGGCACGCCGATGACCGGCCTCGTCCTGCACGAACGACGCGACGTGCGCGGCACCGGCGACGGCGAGCGCACGCTGGGCTTCCACCTGTCGACCCGGCTCGCCTTTTCCGAGATCGCGGTGCGCGCCGCGGCGGGGCAGGACGTCCGCTGGTGGTCGCTGTCCGGACGGCCGGCCTTCGACGAATATGGCACTTTCCTGGGCTTTCGCGGCAGCGGTACCGACCTGACCGAGATGCGCCGCTCCGAAGCCGAGGTGAAGCGGCTGGCCAGCTATGATGCGCTGACCGGCCTGCCCAACCGCATCCTGATGCGCCGCACCCTGGACGAGTCGTTGCATAACGTCACCGGGCGCGCCAAGCCGACCGCGCTGTTCATGCTCGATCTCGACCGCTTCAAGTCGGTCAACGATACGCTCGGCCACCCGATCGGTGACATATTGCTGCGGCAGGTCGCGGATCGCCTGCGCCGCGTCGTCCATAATGATGGCCAGGTCGGCCGGCTCGGCGGCGACGAGTTCAACGTCGTGCTGCCCGGCATCGTCGAGACGAGCCGGCTGGCGACCCTCGCCAGCGCGATCATCGCCGAGGTCTCCAAGCCCTATTCGATCGAGGGTTCGCATGTCTCGATCGGCGCGTCGATCGGCATCGCCATCGCGCCCGACGACGGCGCGAGCGCCGACAAGCTGGTCCGCAACGCCGATCTCGCGCTCTACGCGGCCAAGGCCGACGGCAAGGGCGTCCACCGCTTCTACGAAGCCGAGATGCACGCCACCGCCAAGGAGCGGCGGCTGCTCGAAATGGACCTGCGCAATGTGATGGGCGAGGGCGGGCTGCATCTGGTCTACCAGCCGGTGGTCGACGCCGAGAGCGAGACGATCGTCTGTTTCGAGGCGCTCGCGCGCTGGAACCATCCGACGCGCGGGCCGGTGTCGCCCAGCGACTTCATTCCGATTGCCGAGGAAATCGGGCTGATCGCGCAGATCGGCGAATGGGTGCTCCGCACCGCCTGCATGGAAGCGGCGAACTGGCCCGATCCGGTGCGCATCGCCGTCAATATCTCGCCGATCCAGTTCGCCAGCCCGGCGCTGCCCGGCATCGTGATGAGCGCGCTGGCCGCGGCCCAGCTGCCGCCCCACCGGCTCGAGCTGGAGATTACCGAGGGCGTCTTCCTGAACGACGATGCCGCCACCGACGCGATGTTCGCGAAGCTCAAGGCGATCGGCGTCCGCTTCGCGCTCGACGATTTCGGCACTGGCTATTCGTCGCTCGGCTATCTGAAGAAGGCGCCGTTCAACAAGATCAAGATCGACCAGAGCTTCGTGCAGGGCGCCGCCGTGCCGGGCAACCGCAACGCGGCGATCATCCGCGCGATCGTGGCGCTGGCGCAGAGCCTGGACATGGAGACGACCGCCGAGGGCGCCGAGACGCCCGAGGAACTGGCGCTGATCCGCTCGCTCGGCTGCAGCCACATTCAGGGCTATATCTTCGGGCGGCCGATGCTGTCGGACGAAGCGCGGGCGCGGGTGGCGAGTTCGAGCAAGCTCGTCATGCCGGCGCTGCTGGTCAGCCGCGACCCGCGCACCGCGGTGCTCCGCGCCGCGACGATCCGCAGCCGGCATGGCACCGAGACCGGCCGCGTCCGCAACCTGTCGCGCTCCGGGGCGATGATCGAATGCGGGATCGGCTTTCGGCCCGGCGAGGCGGTGACGCTCGATTTCGGCGACGGCCGGCCGGTGCGCGGCGTGATCCGCTGGGCGGACGAGGACCGCTTCGGCGTGGGGTTCGACGAGCCGATCGAAGCCGAGCAGATGAGCCCGCAGCGCATGTTGCGAAGCGCAGCGGGCTAGCAGCGCCCGGCTTTCGCGCAGATAGCGGGCGATCGCCAGTATCCGGCCGGAGTGCGCGCCATGCTTCCGGGCGTTGCGATTGCCGCGCGGCGCGCCGCTGCCCTTGCCGCCATGCATCCGGCAACGCGCCCGCCCGCCCACCGCCGGCGCGCGGCACGGCGACCCGGCCCGGGTGCGCGCTCCGCAGCGTGGTGCATTGGCCAGAATTTCCGGTTGCAAGGGGTTGTTCGCCGGATTTTTCATTTTCTTCGGCTGATGCCGGCCGGGAAGGAAGTTCCGGTGGCCGCGATTCCCCGTCCCTCCGCGCCAGGCGACGCCATGGTCGAGGCCATCATACATCCATTTCCGTCATCCCGGACGTGATCCGGGATCCCGCTTCTCTGTTCCTCGCTCGGCCCGTTGCGCATCGGCGAAAGGCAGTGGGATCCCGGATCAAGTCCGGGATGACGATGGTGTGGAAGAGGGGGAGAGGGCGGCTGCTCACTTGCCGCCGCCGGGGCTTGCCGGCCGCGTGGCGCGATCGGCGCGGGCGATCGCCTCCAGCGAGGTGCGGCAGCTCGACTGCGCTCGCAGCGCCAGACGGATATAGTCCTTCGCCGCGCCCCGCGAATCCTTGAAAACCTCCACGGCGTGATTGGTCATGTCGAAGAAGATGCCATCGAGCGAGACCGCGTGCTCCATAAGCTCCCGCATCAGCGCCAACGGATCGTCCGGCTCGGCGCCGGCGGCTTCGCCGTGCGATAGCTGGGGGGTGCTGCTCATCTCGTTCATCGGCCTGCCTTTCGATGCGGGCGCATAAGGGCCGGCGCGGCGTCGCGATGGGAGAGGGTGCGTCGGGCCGGTCAAGGGCGCTCGGGTGCGGTTTGGAGACAGGGATGCGTAGCGGGAATAGAGGGGAAATACAAGAACAAAAACCGAACAAATGGGAAGTGGGGCTGGCCAGCGCGGGACGTGGTCGTGGCTGGCTATGGGCCGATAGCTGAACGGCCGGTCTAGCTGAGAAAACAGGAAAGCTGACCGACAGCTTTCGGGTGGGTCTAGCAGGCGTTGCCTATCCAGCGGTAGCATGGGCCTGAAGACATAGCCGCAAACGAACGATATGAACTCAGGATGGCCCGGCTGCTACTGTTCAACAAACCCTTCGGGGTTTTATCGCAATTCACCGACCGCGGATCGCCAACGGTTCGGTCGACCTTGTCCGACTTCATTGCGGTGAAGGGCGTCTATCCCGCGGGGAGGCTTGATCGGGACAGTGAGGGCCTGCTGCTGTTATGCGATGATGGGCGGCTGCAGGCGCGAATTGCCGATCCACGCTTTAAGCTGCCCAAGACCTACCTTGTGCAGGTCGAAGGCGATCCGCAGGAGCTGGAACTAGAGCACTTGCGGCAGGGCGTCCGGCTCAAGGATGGCATGACCCTGCCGTCCGACGTTGCTCGCATTGATGAGCCGGACCTGTGGCCGCGCGATCCGCCGATACGCCAGCGCAAGCTCATCCCCGACAGCTGGCTAAAAATCACCATCCGCGAAGGGCGCAACCGGCAAGTGCGCCGAATGACGGCGGCGGTCGGGTTGCCCACCCTGAGGCTGGTGCGCTGGTCGATCGGCGACTGGGCTGTCGCCGGTATCGCGCCGGGCCAGTTCGAGGAGTTCCCTAGTCTGGGCGAGATTACCAGTGGCACGTATGACCGATGACGCAGTCCTCGCCTAGCAGCTCGTACAAAGGCCAATCGGCAGGGTTTTGATTTGCAATGAATTATCGCCATTCCTTCCATGCTGGCAACAGCGCCGATGTCGTGAAGCATAGCCTCCTGATCGCCCTCGTCCGGGCCTTGCAGCTCAAACAGGGCGCGCTGACCCTGATCGACACCCATTCCGGTTGCGGGCTCTACGACCTTGACGACGATCGGGCCCAACGCACCGGCGAGGCCACGCAGGGCGTGCTGCAGACCTTTGCCGACCCGAACCCTTTGCTGAACGACTACCGCGCCGCCGTACAGGCGGTGAATGTCGGGGCCGAGCCGCACCTCTACCCCGGCTCGCCGCGCATTCTGGCGCAGTTTCTACGCCCGCAGGACTTCCTGATCCTCAATGAAAAACATCCCGAGGACGCCAGTATCCTGCGCGGCGCGATGCGCGGCACACCCGCTTCCGTGCATGAGCGCGACGCCTACGAGCTTTGGCTGGCGATGCTCCCGACCCGCACCGGGCGCGGCGTGGTGGTGGTTGATCCGCCGTACGAGCAGACAGACGAACGCGCCCGTATCACAGCCACCCTCGCCGCCGCTTACCGCAAATGGGCGCATGGCGTGACGGTGATCTGGTATCCGCTGAAAGACCAGGCCACGCATTGGCGGTGGAAGGAGCAGTTACGCAAGCTCGGCATCCCAAAATTTATGGGCGTGGAGCATTGGCTGTATGATAGCGTTCAGCCCGGTTCCTACAACGGCGCGGGTCTTTTCATCGTCAACCCGCCATACGCCTTCACGCAGGCGCTGCCGCCTCTGTTGGAAGCCCTCCGCGCCGCACTGGCGCCGGAAGGGCATAGGGGCAAAATCACAGCTGATTGGTTGGACGATTAAAATAGACCTGCATCGCCGCCTTGTCCCAAAGGAGGAATTGCCGCACGGCAGGTTGCAGCAAAGCATCTCGCGAGTTTCGCTCGATGTCGGATTTTGGCTGGTGACCATCGCTTCACTTGCACTACGTTAATCACGCAACGCCGGTAGGTCCGCTTTCTCCGCAGCTAGATTGTCTAAGGCACTGGGAACGGCAGCTAAGTCCCCCAGATCTAGTCATCCAGACCCATTGGTAACGCTGGTCTGCTTTCAGGTGATCGGCGGGCCAGCTGCAATGGCAGATATTAGGGCGCGTAGCCGCCGCATCGATACTAAAGCCGAAAGGGCAGCTTCAACTCGTTGAGATTATTCCGCACCGGGAGGCTGAGGGCCGCTCCTAACAACAGCCACCTGCCTCCCAGTCGCCGAGATGCTCGGCACCAATCATCATCCGACCTACCCCACCAGCTGCTTGAGTAGTATCCCAAAGGCCAGTTCGAGCCGCTCAGGCGAAAGCGGCATCTATCTCAACGACGAACGTCGTAAGACAACCCGCATTCAACTCCAATTCCGGGGGCACAATACTCAATTTATCAATGATAGCCTTTGGCGTCGCGCGCCGCGGCAAGCGTCGTCTTGACCGCGCTTATCGCGAATAGACAGGATCGCCGTATCCGCGGGTGGCCCGGTGCTTGAGCAGGTCATATTGCCCGCCCTTCCTGATCCCGGTGTAAAGCTCCACGCGGTTGAAGCCGGGGACGATCTTGCGTTTGAAGATCCGCCATTCGCCATTTCGGCGCTCGAAGATGTCGATATAGCGACCGCCGAAGGTGAATTCGATGACGTCGTCGTCCTTGAAACCCGCTGCCAGGGCATTCTGTTCTCCCAGCAGGGCCGCGCGGCTCGCATGGGTTGGATAGGACAGGTGAAAGGCGGTCAGGTACATCTCCACGAAAGCCCGATCTCCGTCCAGTTCGATCAGGATGTTGGAGATGCTGTGCTGGCTGGCCTCCCACATGTCGGGTATCAGCTTTTCAAACAGACCAGGGATGATCTCGACCGCCGGACCTTCCGCCGGTCCGCCGTCAAATCCGCCGTCTTCCCAGAAAGTGGTCTTGAAAAGTTCAACGTCGAGCCGGTCTGCCGCACGGGCGTATCGGTGAATGACATCGGTGATTTGCTGGCGATCCAGCAGCTGCGCGATTGCAAGCGACTGATTTTCCATAGTGTCTTTAACCCAATGAGGGATGCAGCGTCAGCACAAATGCGTGAAATCGCAGCCGATCAAAAGCGGGATTGGTCATGCCAGGTCAGGCAAGCACGCTATCCGCAAGCTTGGTATCGATCAGCTCGCGCATCATCAGGATCTTGTCACCCCTGAAGTGAATGAATGCGGCATAGTCACCATCAAATCTCTTGCCGTTCACCAATTCGCATTTGCCGGAAAATGTTGCAGCCACGAGATCGCCTTCCTCGACCATCTCGTGGAACGTGAATTGACCAGGCCCCACCAATGCCGACGAAAATGCTTCGAGCTGTTCCAGTATTTGGGACAGCGTCCGCGTGCCCCGCAGCACGGTGCTGCCCAGGAACTCGTGCGTGTAATCTTCCGTCACAAGGCTGAGGATGGTTTTCGCGTCTCCCCGCCCGACGGCGTCGCAATATTGACGTACGGCCTGCTTTTTTGCGCTTTCCATTGGATGTCCTCTCTTGAGCTCTGAGTTCTAAAGGGTTTGATGACCGTTATAACATGGCAGTTTCCGGGGTGAACTGGAGCATCTCGCACATCGCCTGGTTCTGGACGTCCGAAATCCTGCCCCGGCAGTCAGGAAGCGAAGCGGGACCGCGGGACTGCGCCGCCGATCTTGCTCCCGACCGGCAACACTTCTTCGAGAAAGCGAAGTGCGGCTCCCAAGGCCGCGTCCTGCCCCTCGTCTGCGTAAAATCCCAGTTGATCGTAGGGCAGCAGGACAAGCTTCTTCGGCTCCGCCGCCTTGCCATAGGCTTCCACCACTGGTCCGATGGGGTGGATGACCTCATAGCCAGTATTCATGACAATGCACAGCGGACGGGGCGAGATCTGGGAGATCGTCGCCGCCGGACTGAACTGAAGGACCTTTTCCAGCGATTCGAGGCTTATGTCGCCGCGCCAAGTGTCGGGCATCATCGTCTGAAAAGCGAGCGTGTCCTGGCTGGCCGGCATGGCGCAGATCTCCTCCGAGGAGAAAGGCAGTGAAACGGGAATGCGCAGGCTTGGGTGGCCCTGAAAGCGCCGGGCACGATCCTCATCTATCGCGTCCAGGAGCGTCTCCCACTGTTCGGCATTGCGCAGCGCACGCATCCACCCGCGGCCGTCGACGATGGGCACCTGGGCGATCACGGCACGAGCACGGCGGTCGCGCGCTATGGCACCGAGCACCATGGCACCGCCGAAGCTGGTTCCCCACAGCGCGATACGATCATGCTCGACTTCGTCGCGGGTCTGGAGGTAACTGATTGCGGCGCTGAGATCGTCCATCTGTCGCTCGGGGAAGACTTCGCCGCGAACCTCCCCGCCGCTTGTACCGAAACTTCGGTAGTCGATCGCGAGCGTGACATAGCCCGCCTTCGAGAAAAACTCGCCTTGCGGAGCCAGCATTTCGCGAACACCGCTGAAGCCGTGGCCCGCAACGATCGCGGGCCGTTTTTCGCCACGCTGCATGTCCGGAGGGACATAGAGATCCGCATGCACCTCCGTGCCGTCGACGAGAAATCTTACCTGCTCGGGCATCTCTCTATCGTTCTCCTCTCGTGCCGGCCGGTGCCGCAGAATATTCTAACGTCGATTTGAGGATCGTGCCGCAGATTTGTCAACCGCGTGATCCTGGAGGAGCTTTCCCAACCTGACAGAGGCTTAGCTTGACGCGCCGCCCCGATGCGCGCACAGCCGCTGTATTGGCACTCCCCCAGAGGGACTGCCAGATCGCAATCTGGTGGCGCTGGCTTCCGCTTGTGAAAGCGATGATCCCGTCGCTGCCCAGCGAGAGGATAGTCCCATGACATTTCGGCCCCTGCACGACCGCGTTCTCGTCCGCCGTCTCGAAGCCCCCGAGAAGACCGCAGGCGGGATCATCATTCCCGACAATGCCAAGGAAAAGCCGCAGGAAGGCGAGATCGTCGCCGCCGGCACCGGCCTGCGCGCCGAGGACGGCACGATCACCGCGCTGGACGTGAAGGCCGGCGACAAGATCCTGTTCGGCAAATGGTCCGGCACCGAGATCAAGATCGGCGGCGAAGACCTGCTGATCATGAAGGAAAGCGACGTACTGGGCATCGTCGGCTGATCCGGATCGGCCGATCCGGGGCGGATGATCTGCTCGATCGGCCCGAGCCATTCGTCGCTTCACCTGCGTGACGCCGGCCCGATTGCGGGCCGCAGCTCCGTTTTCAAAGGACTATCATCATGTCGGCCAAAGACGTAAAATTCGCCCGCGACGCCCGTGAGGGCATCACCCGTGGCGTCGATATCATCGCCAATGCCGTGAAGGTCACGCTGGGGCCGAAAGGCCGCCATGTGCTGATCGACAAGAGCTATGGCGCGCCGCGCATCACCAAGGACGGCGTCACCGTCGCCAAGGAAATCGAACTCAAGGACAAGTTCGAGAACATGGGCGCGCAGATGCTGCGCGCCGTGGCCTCCAAGACGCATGACCATGCCGGCGACGGCACCACCACCGCGACCGTGCTGGCGCAGGCGATCGTCCGCGAAGGCATGAAATCGGTTTCCGCCGGCATCAACCCGATGGACCTGAAGCGGGGCATCGACCTGGCCGTCACCGCGGTGGTCGCCGAGCTGAAGGCGCGATCCAAGCCGGTCGCCAACAACCAGGAGATCGCGCAGGTCGGGATCATCTCGGCCAATGGCGACGAGACGGTCGGCCAGAAGATCGCCGAGGCGATGGAGCGCGTCGGCACCGAAGGCGTGATCACGGTCGAGGAAGCGAGCGGGGTCGAGTTCGAACTCGACGTCGTCGAGGGCATGCAGTTCGATCGCGGCTATCTGTCGCCCTACTTCATCACCGATGCCGAGAAGATGCTGGTCGAGCTCAACGACCCTTATATCCTGATCCACGAGAAGAAGCTGTCGAACCTGCAGGCGCTGCTGCCGATCCTCGAAGCGGTAGTGCAGAGCGGCCGGCCGGTGCTGATCATCGCCGAGGATATCGAGGGCGAGGCGCTGGCGACGCTGGTCGTCAACAAGCTGCGCGGCGGGCTGAAGGTCGCCGCCGTCAAGGCGCCGGGCTTCGGCGATCGCCGCAAGGCGATGCTCGAGGATATCGCGATCCTGACGGGTGCTCAGGCGGTTTCCGAGGATCTCGGCATCAAGCTGGAGAATGTCACCATCGACATGCTCGGCACCGCCAAGCGCGTGACGATCGACAAGGACGATACCACCATCGTCGACGGGGCGGGCAGCTCCGAGGCGATCAAGGGCCGCGTCGAGGCGATCCGGGCGCAGATCGATAACACCACCAGCGACTATGACAAGGAGAAGCTCCAAGAGCGTCTTGCCAAGCTCGCCGGCGGCGTCGCGATCATCAAGGTCGGCGGTTCGACCGAAGTCGAGGTCAAGGAGCGCAAGGATCGCGTCGACGACGCGCTGCATGCGACCCGCGCGGCCGTTGAAGAGGGCGTCGTGCCGGGCGGCGGCACCGCGCTGCTGTTCGCGGCCAAGGCGCTCAACGGCCTGACCGGGATCAACGAGGACCAGACCCGCGGCATCGACATCATCCGCAAGTCGCTCCAGGCACCGCTCCGCCAGATCGCGGAGAATGCCGGGCATGACGGCGGCGTGATCGCCGGGCGGCTGATCGACGGCGGCGATGAGAATATGGGCTTCAACGCGCAGACCGAAGACTATGAGAACCTGTTCCAGTCGGGCGTGATTGATCCCACCAAGGTGGTGCGTTCGGCCCTGCAGGATGCGGCATCGATCGCCGGTCTGCTCATCACCACCGAAGCCGGCATCGCCGACTATATGGACGAGAAATCGGCCCCGGCGCCGAGCTATGGCAGCTCGGACTACTAGAGTCGCATAGCCGGGCCCGGACATGCTTCCGGGGCCGGCCGGCGGCTCCGGCCGTATGCGAAGGATCGCCGCCATGACGTTGCACGATCTGTTCGGCCTGCATGATCCCGATCTGAAGGCGAGCCATTGGGACGAGGGCCGCTTCGTCACGACCTGCCGGCTGTGCGGCCGCGCGATGGTGAAGCCGCCCGGGGGGCAGGCATGGGTGATCGCGAAGACGACCCGATGAGCGTGCACGGCCGGGCTAAGGCAGCGGGATCCCGGATCAAGTCCGGGATGACGATTTATGGAGGAGAGCGTCCGCCTCCCTCCGATTCCCAGCCCGCCTACTGCGCCATCAATTCCGGGAAGAACGCCTCGTGCGCGGTGCGCAGGGCGCTGAGGGCGACGCCGGCGAGCTTGTCGCCGCCGGTGGTGCCGAGGCGGCGGGCGGTGACGCCGGCGGTGAGGGCGGCGGCGAGGACGGCGTTCGAGTTGGTGGTCGTGACGACGTAGCGGGCCTGGTCCTCGCCGAAGGCGGCGGCGTGGCCGAGCTGTTCGATCTCGGCGCCGATGCCGCCGGCCAGCGCCATTTCGGCGATGGCGACGAGCAGGCCGCCGTCGGCGATGTCGTGGACCGCGCTGACCCGGCCGTCGAGGATCAGCTCGCGGACGAAATCGCCGTTGCGCTTTTCGAGCTCAAGGTCGACCGGCGGCGGCGGGCCTTCCTCGCGGCCGGCGATGTAGCGCAGCCATAGCGACTGGCCGAGATGGTCGCCGGTCTCGCCGATCAGGACGATATGCTCGCCCGCGCCCTTGAAGGCGATCGTCGCCATTTTGTCGACATCGGCGAGCAGGCCGATGCCGCCGATCGCCGGCGTGGGCAGGATGGCGCTGCCTGTGCCGTCGTCGTTCTTGGTCTCGTTATAGAGGCTGACATTGCCCGACACGATCGGGAAGTCGAGCGCCAGGCAGGCCTTAGCCATGCCCTCGATCGCGCCGACGAACTGGCCCATGATCTCGGGCCGCTGCGGATTGCCGAAGTTCATGCAGTCGGTGGTCGCGAGGGGCTTCGCGCCGACCGCGGTGATGTTGCGCCAGCATTCGGCGATCGCCTGCGCGCCGCCCATCACCGGATCGGCGAAGACATAGCGCGGCGTGCAGTCCGTGCTGATCGCGATGGCCTTCCTGGTGCCGTGGACGCGCACGACGGCGGCGTCGCCGCCGGGACGCTGGACAGTGTCGGCGCCGACCATGTGGTCATATTGCTCCCAGATCCAGCGGCGGCTGGCGAGGTCGGGGCTGCCCATCAGCGCGATCAGGTTCTCGCCGATGCTGCCCCTGGCCGGGACGGTGCCGAGCGGCTTGGGCGCGCGGGTCGGCACCCAGGGGCGATCGTAGAGCGGCGCCTCGTCGGCGAGCGGGCCGAGCGGGATGTCGCACACCACGTCGCCGTCGAAGCGCAGCACCATGCGCCCGGTATCGGTGACGCGGCCGATCACCGCGAAGTCGAGCTCCCATTTGTGGAAGATCGCCTCGGCCTCGGCCTCGCGGCCGGGCTTGAGCACCATCAGCATGCGTTCCTGCGATTCGGACAGCATCATCTCATAGGGGGTCATGCCGGTTTCGCGGCAGGGGACGGCGTTCATGTCGAGCTCGATGCCGACGCCGCCCTTCGACGCCATCTCGACCGAGGAGGAGGTGAGGCCGGCGGCGCCCATGTCCTGGATCGCGACGATCACGTCGGTCGCCATCAGCTCGAGGCAGGCTTCGATCAGCAGCTTCTCGGTAAAGGGATCGCCGACCTGGACGGTGGGGCGCTTCTCCTCCGAATCCTCGGAGAAATCGGCCGAGGCCATGGTGGCGCCGTGGATGCCGTCGCGGCCGGTCTTCGAGCCGACATAGACGATCGGGTTGCCGATGCCGGAGGCGGCCGAATAGAAGATCTTGTCGGTGTCGGCGACGCCGACCGTCATGGCGTTGACGAGGATGTTGCCGTCATAGGCCTTGTGGAAATTGACCTCGCCGCCGACGGTCGGCACGCCGACGCAATTGCCATAGCCGCCGATGCCGTGGACGACGCCGGCGATCAGGTGGCGCATCTTGGGATGGTCGGGCCGGCCGAAGCGCAGCGCGTTGAGATTGGCGATCGGCCGCGCGCCCATGGTGAACACGTCGCGCAATATGCCGCCGACGCCGGTCGCGGCACCCTGATAGGGCTCGATATAGGAGGGGTGGTTGTGGCTCTCCATCTTGAAGATGGCGGCCTGGCCGTCGCCGATGTCGACCACGCCGGCATTCTCGCCGGGGCCGCAGATCACCTGCGGGCCGGTGGTGGGAAGCTTCTTGAGGTGGATGCGACTCGACTTGTAGCTGCAATGCTCGGACCACATCACCGAGAAGATGCCCAGCTCGGTGAGGTTCGGCGCCCGCCCCATGGCATGCAGGATGCGCTCATATTCCTCGATGGAGAGGCCGTGCTCGGCGACGATTGCTGGCGTGATCTCGGTCATGCGCGAGCCGATAGCGACTTGGAGCGGCTGCGCCTATCCCCCTTTTCCCTCTCCCGCTCGGGGAGAGGGCGGGGCCCGTTGCGCAGCAACGGGAGGGTGAGGGCCTGGTGCGGCGGAAATAAGCCGGCTGCGGATATATGCCGCGTGCCCTCACCCTCCCACGCCTTTGGCGCGGGCCCATCCCTCTCCCCAGGTGGCAGAGGGGTTTTATTACGCCGTGACGAGGTTGACGGCGCTCGGGACGGCCAGCGGCAGGCCGGCGCTCTTTTCCTGAGCCATCAGTTCCTTCTTGCGGGCGAGCAGCTGGTCGCGCAGCGCGACGAGGTCGACATCGGCCTGGCGCGCCTGGGCGAACATGCCTTCCTTGGCGGCCTCTTCCTCCCTGACGTGGTGCTTGACCTCCTCGGACAGCACGGTGACCTTGGCGTCGTAGAAATCCGCGTCGGGGCTCGCGCTTTCGAGGTCGTTGACCAGCACCTTGGCGCCGTCATGCTCGACATAGGCCTCGTCGAGCGTGTCGTCCTCGATCTTGCCGCGCAGCGCCGGATAGAAGATCTCCTCCTCGATCATGGTGTGGATCTTCAGCTCGACGCAGATCTGGTGACAGAGCTTCTGCTTCGCCGACGACCCGCTGGCTTTCTCGAACTTCTCGAACAGTTCCTCGACGGTGCGATGATCGGCCTTCAGCAGCGCGATGGCATCTGTGAACTCGGCTTGAGCCATGGTCATGAACTCCTGTTGGGGGACCGGCGCTCAACGCATGGCACGGCGGAGAAGTGCCACGGCGGAGCCTGAACGCCTCCGCCGCGTTGGAGGGAAGGAGAGAGGCGCTGTCGGAGGAACGAGGATGAACAGGCAGACTATCGGGCGGGCGATCGGGGTGGCCAGCCTGGCCTTCGGCATCACCGATATCCTTCTCGGCAAGCGGCTGGGCCGCGGCATCGGCGCCGGCGAGGAGATGGGCGGGCGGCTGTTCCAGGTGGTCGGTGCGCGCGAGGTGGCGACCGGTGTCGCCGGGCTGATCGCGCCGGCCAGCGCGGCTCCAGTGCAGTGGCGGCTGGCGGGCGATATCTTCGACCTGGCCGCGCTCGGCTATATCGCGGCGCCGGCCAATCCGAAGCGCAAGACGGCGTTGCTGGCGCTGGGAATTGTGGCGGGTGTCGCGGCGGTCGACTTCCTCGGCGCGCGCGCCCTCAAGCGGGAAAGCCGAGGCCGGCGTTGAAGACCTGCTTCGATCCGCTAAGCGTGTAGGGCGATGGCGCATTGGATCGAAGCTTCCGCGCAGGGAATATATGTGCGGCCGGCCGATGCCTGGATCGATCCCACCGTGCCGGTCGATCGCGCGCTGATCACCCATGGCCATGCCGATCATGCCCGCGGCGGACATGGCATGAGCTGGGCGACGCCCGAGACGCTGGCGATCATGGCGCTGCGCTACGGCACCAGCCAGGGCACGCCGGTGGCGCTGGGCGAGAGCGTGCGGCTCGGCGGCGTCGATATCGGCTATGTACCGGCGGGGCATGTGCTCGGCTCCGCGCAGATCGTGCTCGAACATGCCGGCGAGCGGGTGGTCGTCACCGGCGACTACAAGCGGCGCGCCGATCCGACCTGCGCGCCGTTCGAGCCGGTGCCGTGCGACATCTTCATCACCGAGGCGACCTTCGGCCTGCCGGTGTTCCGCCATCCGGCGATCGGGCAGGAGGTGGACCGGCTGCTCGGCGCGCTCCACGCCACGCCGGAACGCTGCGTCCTGGTCGGCGCCTATGCGCTGGGCAAGGCGCAGCGGGTGATCGCCGAACTGCGCGCGCATGGCCATGGCGATCCGATCTATATCCACGGCGCGCTGGAGCGGATGTGCGACCTGTACCGCGACTTCGGGGTGGAGCTGGGCGAGCTCCATCCGGCGACGTCCGCGTCGATCGACCAGCTGCGCGGCAAGATCGTCGTCTGCCCGCCTTCGGCGCTGAACGATCGCTGGTCGCGGCGGCTGCCCGATCCGATCACGGCGATGGCGTCGGGCTGGATGCGGGTGCGCCAGCGCGCGCGCCAGAAGAATGTCGAGCTGCCGCTGGTGATCTCCGACCATGCCGACTGGGACGAGCTGACCGCGACGATTCTGGAGGTGGCGCCATCGGAAATCTGGGTGACGCATGGGCGCGAGGAGGCGCTGGTCCACTGGTGCGGACTGCACCAGATGCAGGCGCGGGCGCTAGCGGTGGTCGGCTATGAGGATGAGGACGAGGGGTGATGCGCGCCTTCTCGCAACTCCTGGACGGCCTCGTCTACACCCGCTCGCGCAATGCCAAGCTGGCGTTGATCGCGGACTATATGCGCGAGGCGCCCGATCCCGATCGCGGCTGGGCGCTGGCGGCGCTGACCGGCGACCTCAGCCTGCCGGCGGTCAAGGGTGCCGCGATCCATGCGATCGTCGGCGAGCGGGTCGATCCGGTGCTGTTCCTGATGAGCCGCGACTATGTCGGTGACCTGGCCGAGACCGTCGCGCTGATCTGGCCCAAGCGGCTCGACCAGCCCGCCGAGATCGACGACGGCTCGTTGACCCTGGCCGCAATCGTCGACCGGCTGGCGCGGCTCGGGCGTGCGGAGGCGCCCGGTGCGCTCGGCGAGATGCTCGACCATCTCGACGCAAGCGGGCGCTTCGCGTTGCTCAAGCTTGCCACCGGGGGCCTCCGCGTCGGCATCTCGGCGCGGCTGGCGAAGACCGGCTTCGCGCAGGCGTTCGGGCTGGATGTCGATGCGGTCGAGGAGGTGTGGCACGCGCTGCGCCCGCCCTATGCCGAGCTGTTCGCATGGGGCGATGGCGGCGAGCGGCCCGATCCGCGCGGCACGCCCTTCTTCCGCCCGTTCATGCTCGCCCATCCGCTCGAGGAGGGGACGGTCGACCTCGCCGATTATGCCGCCGAGTGGAAATGGGACGGCATCCGCGTCCAGATCGTCGGCACCGGCGGCGAGGTGCGGCTATACAGCCGCGCCGGCGACGACATCACCGCGACCTTCCCCGATATCGTCCGCGCCGCCGAAGGGCTCGACGCGGTGCTCGACGGCGAGATGCTGGTGCAGGGCGAGGCGCAGGGCGCGGCCGAGCATGGCGGATCGGCGGCGTCGTTCAATGCGCTCCAGCAGCGGCTGGGACGCAAGACCGTCTCCGCCCGAATGCTGTCCGACTATCCGGCGTTCGTGCGGCTCTACGATATGCTGATCGAAGGCGACGAGGATCTGCGCGACCTGGCTTGGACGGCACGCCGCGCCCGGCTCGAAGCCTTCGCCGCGCGGCTCGATCCGGCGCGGTTCGATGTCTCGGCGGTGATCGAGGCGCGCGATTTCGAGGCGCTGGCCGAGACGCGGGCCGGCGCGCGGGACGCGGCGATCGAAGGGGTGATGCTCAAACGGCGCGACAGCCCCTATGTCGCGGGCCGGCGGACCGGGCTGTGGTACAAATGGAAGCGCGATCCGCTCACCGTCGACTGCGTGATGATGTACGCCCAGCGCGGGCACGGGAAACGCTCGAGCTTCTATTCGGACTATACCTTCGGCTGCTGGTCCGAAGAGGGCGAGTTGCTACCCGTCGCCAAGGCCTATTCGGGCTTTACCGACGAGGAGCTGAAATGGCTCGACAGCTTCGTGCGCAACAACACGGTCAACCGCTTCGGTCCGGTGCGCGAGGTGGAGAAGACGCTGGTGATCGAGCTGGCGTTCGACAGCATCCACGAGAGCCGGCGCCACAAATCGGGGGTGGCGATGCGCTTTCCGAGGATCGCGCGGATCAGGAAGGACAAGCCGCCCGAGGAAGCGGACACGATCGCGGGGCTGAAGAAGCTGATCGTTTAGGTTCCGTGCGGGGACATCCGTTCGCATCGGTTCGTCGCACGGGGCGCTCGAATGGCCCGCATAGCCAATGGTTATGCGGGGCGCGTTCATGTGCCAGACAGGTCGATCTGAACAGGCCGGGTCGAGTGGGGTAGGATGAAGGAGTCGCCCAATGCATATCATTCCCAAGAGACCGAATGTTTACGTCCTGCTTGCCATGATGGCCGTCCCTGTGTCGGGTGGCTTGCATGCGCAGCAGCAGAGCCGGGATCCGGCTATCGTGGTCGATGGCGTAGCCGCGCAGGAGGCGCCTGTGATGACCGCAGGGCCTGAGATCAAGGGCGTCATCTCCGCGCGCAATGGCGACAAGCTGAAAGTCACGGCCGCCGACGGCACCAGCACGATCATTGCGATCAATGATGCTACGCGGATCAAGACCGGCGGCGGCCTGTTCAGCGCCAATCGCAGCAAGCTGGCCGCAGCCTCGCTGCTCAACGGGCTGCCCGTGACCGTCAAGACGATGCAACCGGCCAATGGGCAATCGGGCGATGGCCTGGTCGCGAGCCAGGTCGTTTTCCGGAACAACGACCTCAAGACCGCGACGATGATCCACAACGCGACAGCTCAGCGCTTCGATGAACAGACCGCGGCAACGGAGTCGCTGCGCGGTCGCCTGGGCGATATCGACAAATATAACGTCAAGAACACGACGAACGTGCACTTCGATACCGGCAAGTCGGAGTTGTCCGCTGAGGACAAGGCCAATCTCTGCAGCACGGCAACCTCGGCCGAGGCGACCGAAAACGCCCTGATCCTGGTGGTCGGTTACACCGATTCGACCGGCAGCGATGATTTCAATCAGCAGCTGAGCGAAAAGCGGGCCGGCCGCGTCATCAATTACCTTCAGCAGGCCTGCGGCTGGAAGCCCTATCGCATGCTCACTCCGACCGGGATGGCCAAGGCGGACCCGGCGGCGAGCAATGACACAGAAGAAGGCAAGGCGCAGAACCGCCGCGTTGCGGTGAATATTCTGGTCAGCAAGAGCGTCGACGAGATGGCTTCGAGCGAACATTTCTAATGTTCTGCGCGATAGGGTCGGGAGTGGACAGTCCACGCCTGACCTGACCGCGCGCTCCAAGGCATCCAACTGCGATGTTCGGAGGCTGAAGTCAGCTTTGCCCGGCTAGACTCGATCCCGTTCAGATTGAACCGGATCGAGTCCAGTTTTCCTGTCGTTGCCGTGATGTCCGAGTCATCAGGTGATTCCACCCGCGAGAGCCCATGGTGAGAGTTATGGACTGCACAATGGTGGACTGCATTTCCGAAATAGGAAATCGCCACCAATCCCGAAATCCGTCACCTGGACCCTAATCGTAAAGCGCCAGAACGCTCTCATAATGGGCCGATGGGCCTGCGTCCCTCAAGACCGGGCTGAGGACAGGCAGGACGCCGATGTCGAAATAGGCCTCTATGCCCTCACGCACGGTCGATGGCGTACCGAACAGCGTGACGTTTCTGAGCCAGGCTTCGCTTAACAATGCGGGAATCCGATCGTGCTCGCCCTTCGCCAAAGCCGCTTCGACCGCATCCATCTCTTCGACATAGCCGACCGAGCGCCAATAATTGCGGTAATTGGGAAGCCCCATGTAGAAAACCTGGCTCTGCCGCATGACGTTCAGCGCGATCTCAGGATCGTCATCGATGACGGTCGGAACCGCATTGCCGACGAAAAAGCCTGCCGCGCGGCGGTCGGCTGGAATGCGGGCGAGCTGTTTTGCAAGAGCCGCCCTGCACGCCCGGGACGTCAACACACCATCCGCGATGTCTACCGCGAGATCGAACATCCGGCTCCTTAGCGCGGCCATGATGATGGGCGCTTGCGGTCCCGTCCACTCGATCGCCGCTCGCATGCGGGCGACATAGGCACGGACATCGTCAAGCGGCCGCCCCGGCTGGACATGGTAGACCTGGTTGGACAGCTCGTGGCCAACCCCTATCCCCAGCCGGAATCGTCCGCCGCCGAGTTCATGCAGATGCGCCCCCGTTTCCGCCAGCGATACCGGAACACGGTGATATATGGGCTGCACCGCAGCCATCACCTTGATGGACCGGGTAACTTCGAGAATGGACTGCGACATTGCGACGCAATCCCCTGAGCTCGGCGTGGAAATCAACGGAAAGCCCCGGCGCTCTATTTCACCGGCGAGGTCCATTATCTGCCGACGATGGCCGATGACAGATGATCCGCCCGTACTAAAGCCCGGCATCTGGTTCATCTCAATCTCCCGGCCGCTCAACCTTTCTCAGACAGGCTGCGAGCCTATCGAAATGATTTCACTATCGCCCCCAGACCATCCAGGCTTGCCCACTGTACCTCAGCCGGTTCTTGCATGAAGTAGAGGAGCATTCTGCGGAAGCCGATCGCGTGCAACTCTTCGACTCGCTTTTCTACGCTCCCCGAAGCCGAAAAGGCTGCCAGAGGATCGATAAGGACGGTGAGATCGAGATCGTCGAAGGATCGGCCGGCGCGATCGCACTCGGCGCGGAGGTCGCTTACATAGCTGGCCATTCTTTCGCCCTGGTCGACCGGCAGCCATCCGTCGCAATATTCTGCGGCCCGGGGTAAGCCGAACCTGTTCCATGAGCCCATCAGAACCGGCGGGCCACCGGGCTGAACCGGCTTTGGACCGCACCACATCGGATCGAACTTTATCATTTCGCCCGAGAATTCCGCGATCTCGTTATTCCAGATCTCGCGCATGGCCAGCACGCATTCACGCGTAAACTTCCAGCGATCCTTGAACTCGATACCGTAGTCCGCCATCTCCTCGGCGCTCCAGCCGGCGCCGATGCCCAGGAGGACGCGACCACCCGACAATTGATCGAGTGTCGCGATCATCTTCGCAAGACGGATCGGATGATGCTCGGGAAGGATCAGTATCGAGGTTCCGAGCTTGAGCGTGGTGGTCGCGTTGGCGATGGTCATCAGGGTGAGGAGGGGGTCGTAAAGCTCGCGATAGGTGGCGGGCGTTTCCTTATATTCCGGACGCAGCGACTTCTGCCCGGTGGGAACATGGGAATGTTCGCCGATCCAGATCGATTCAAAGCCATTCGCCTCCGCCCACTGGGCGACTTCCTTTGGCGGAAGCATGAACTTCGTGAAAGCGCTTGTTATGCCGAAGACTGGTCCGTCACTCATGGTTGTCCTCTCATCCTCTCATTAGCATCGACCCGCCGCCGGCCGTCTTATTACCGTTTCGTAGCGACTTGGCAACGATCAGGGGGCGGTGCGTGAGCCGCTGCCAACGCGAGCGTTCCTTCATAAGTCCCTTCCCTTGGCACCATTTCAAACTAGGATTGCGGCTCGCTCTTCCCTTGGAGATCAGCAGGAGTCCGCAATGAATGACGAAAGCGGTTATATCCCGCCCCCGGTGTGGGTTTGGGATACGGAAAGCAGCGGCAAGTTCACCAACATCAATCGATTCAATCGGCCTATTTCCGGGTCTATAAGCGAGAAGACGTTGCCGATAGGGCGTCATCCGCTGCAACTCTATTCGCTCGGGACGCCAAATGGTCAAAAGGTGACAATTCTTCTCGAAGAATTGCTCGCGCTCGGTGTCAAGGAAGCAGAGTATGACGCTTGGTACATCGACATCGGTCAAGGTGACCAGTTCACCAGCGGGTTTGTCGATGTCAATCCAAACTCGAAAATTCCAGCTATGGTCGACCGCAGCGGCAGTGAGCCGATCCGTATCTTCGAATCAGGTGCAATTCTAGTCTATCTGGCCGAGAAGTTCGGCGTATTCCTACCGCAGCAGAAGAAAGCCCGGGCGGAATGCTTGTCGTGGCTGTTCTGGCAGGTCGGCAGCGCCCCCTTTGTTGGCGGCGGCTTCGGCCATTTCTACGCTTACGCACCGATAAAGATACAATATGCCATAGATCGATTTGCTTTGGAGGTGAAACGACAGCTGGACGTACTCGACCGGCGCCTGGCTGAGAGCGAATATCTTGCGGGGCCGGACTATACCCTCGCCGACATCGCCATCTGGCCGTGGTACGGTGGCCTTGCCAAGGGTGAGATATATGAGGCCGGTCAGTTCCTGAGCGTGCAGGATTATCGGCATCTTCAGCGATGGGTAAAGGCAGTCGGTGCCAGGCCGGGGGTCCGCCGCGGCGCCATCGTCAACCGCTCGTCCAGCGATTCATCGGAAGGGCTGCGCGAGCGACACGACGCGAGCGATTTCGACGCCCTCATCCCAAAATAGAGCGATGCTCATCATCGATGAGCTTGAAAGGTTTGACCAGACCTTGATGGTTTCAGGTGATTCAGCCTGAAAGCTGAATCAAGGTCGTAACTATTTGAATAGAGCCTGATCATCTGAGGTGGAAGCGCATAGCGCTTCCACCTCAGATGATCAGGCTCTGGTTGCGAGGAACCGGACCGATCCTGCTTCCGACAGGATCGATCGTCCTTCACAAGCATATCGGGATCTGGAAATGATGGCGGGCAACATAGTCCCGGTGATCAAGCAATATCTGCGGCGGCGCCTCCCCGAGATATTGTTCGAGGAGAGGGCCAAGGCCTCGATAGCCATCCGGCATGGTGCATAGGTCTGCCGTCATCGGGGAAAACAGATTGCTGAACGCCGTCCAGTATATATCGGCGGCAGTCAGCCGATCGCCCATGAAATAGCGATTGCCGAGTGCGGCCTGACGCTCGAGCCTTCCGGACAGTGTTTTTACGATCGTTAAGACACGCTGCCGGGCATGATCGGTTGTGACGGGAGACTTATATTTGATAGCCAGAGGGCTGGGGCCGCCTCCGCCATGCTCGCCCGACGTCAACATCAGGCGGATATTCCATCCCAGTCCGTCTTCGCTGCAGATTTCGTGGCACAGCCCCAGCATCGTTAAACGATCTTCTTCATCGACGGGAACGAGGCGGGGTTCCGGCTGCAACTGTTCAGCAAGCGCCAACATTTCCGACCAGTGCGGACGGGCTCTGTCATCGTTGAACACGACGACCGGGGCCGACGTTTGCCCGGTCCAGTCCTTCAGGGCCTCATTGGCTCCGCCTACTTCTTGCGGAACAGGGATATACTCTATGCCTTTGATGTCGAGAATAGCCTTGATAGCGACGCTCCAGGCTCCTGGCGTACCGCGTGTGAACGCCACACGGAGCCCCGGCATTGTTTTCGCTATTTCGATGGGAACATAGTTGGGAGCATTACCGTCGGCCATAAATTTATCTTTCAAAAACGCCCCCGTTCTCGAAGGTGCGCAAGATTACACGGGACGCCGCCCGCGCAGCAACAGCAATCCGCGCGGGCACCGTGTAGCGAGATGTCTTTGCCTCGTAAGATAACGTATTTCAGACGCAGAGCCGTTGACCGGATTAGCCGACAGGCCGCTAGCCACCTCTCACCGCCATTCCGTTCACCCTTCACACTCCGCCGATCACCCACCGGGAACGATCCGCGCGCTGATGGTTTGAATCCACCTGTCGTTCCGCAGGAGGAATCACCATGGCCGCGCGCGCCTATTGGCAGGGGCAGATCCGCCTCGCGCTCGTTTCGATCCCGGTCGAGATCTACAATGCGACCAGCAGCAGCGCGCAGGTCGCCTTCCACCAGATCCACGAGCCTTCGGGCAAGCGGATCAAATATGAGAAGGTGGTGCCGGGGATCGGCCCGGTCGACACCGACGAAATCGTCAAGGGCTATGAGGTATCGAAGGGGAATTACGTCCTGCTCGAACAGGACGAGATCGATGCGGTGAAACTGGAGAGCAAGCGCACGCTCGACCTAATCCAGTTCGTCGATGCCGATGAGATCGACGTGCTCTATTTCGAGAAGCCCTATTATGTCGTTCCGGCCGACGAATTGGCCGAAGAAGCGTTCATCGTGCTGCGCGAGGCGCTGCGGCGCACCCGCAAGGTCGGCCTGGGCCAGCTGGCGATGCGCGGGCGCGAATATGTGGTGAGCCTGAAGCCGTGCGGGCGCGGGCTGGTGATGGAGACGCTGCGCTATGCCGACGAGGTGCGCAAGGCGCAGGGCTATTTCCGCGACATCCCAGACACCAAGCCGGACGAGGACCTGCTGGAGCTGGCCGAGACGCTGATCGAGAAGAAGACCGCCAAGTTCGATGCGAGCGAGTTCCACGACCGCTATGTCGACGCGCTCAAGGCGCTGATCGAGAAGAAGCGCAAGGCCAAGGGCCAGAAGATCCTCGAGGATGTCGAGGACGACACGCCGACCCGCAAGGGCAATGTCATCGACCTGATGGCCGCGCTCAAGAAGTCGGTGGGCGGCGGCACGGAGGATGAGCCGAAGCCAGCGGCCCGGAAATCCCCGGCGCCGAAAAAGCCGCGGGCAAAGCCTGCTGCCGAGAAGGCGCCGGCGCGCAAGCGGGCCTGATCGATGGGCCGCGCTACCCTTTCCGAATATAATCGCAAGCGCGACTTCAAGCGCACCGCCGAGCCCGAAGGCAAGCTGGGCAGCGAGAACAAGCATCGCTTCATCGTCCAGAAGCATGACGCGACCCGGCTCCATTATGATTTCCGGCTGGAGATGGACGGCGTGCTGAAGAGCTGGGCGGTGACGCGCGGGCCGAGCCTCAACCCCGACGATCGCCGGCTGGCGGTCCGCACCGAGGATCACCCGATCTCCTATGCTGAGTTCGAGGGCACCATCCCCGAAGGGGAATATGGCGGCGGCACCGTCATGTTGTGGGACAAGGGCCATTGGGCGCCGATCGAAGGCAAGAGCGAGCGCGACCTGGACGAAGGCCATCTCCACTTCACGCTCGAAGGCGAGCGGATGAAGGGCGAATGGCTGCTGGTGCGGATGAAGGGCAAGCCCGGCGAGCGCAACGAGAACTGGCTGCTGCGCAAGATCGACGATGAAGAGGCGGGCGGCAGCGACGACCTGGTCGCGCGTGCGCTGACCAGCGTGAAGACCGGGCGGACGATGGCCGAGATCGCCGCCGACAAGAAGGGCAGCACCAGCCTGAAAGGCAAGCGCGGCAAGGCGTTCGACATGGTGATGGCCGAGGCCGATGCGCACAGCAAGGCGGTGAGCAGGCGCCCGAGCGGGAGAGCGAGCCGGCAAAAGCGCGGCGGCGGCGACCTGCCGGGCTTTCAGAAGCCGCAGCTGGCAACGCTTGTCGACCATGTACCGAGCGGCAGCCAGTGGCTCCATGAAATCAAG
Source organism: Rhizorhabdus argentea (assembly GCF_037861105.1). Classification (NCBI taxonomy): domain Bacteria; kingdom Pseudomonadati; phylum Pseudomonadota; class Alphaproteobacteria; order Sphingomonadales; family Rhizorhabdaceae; genus Rhizorhabdus; species Rhizorhabdus argentea. The sequence goes on along the minus strand of NZ_JBANFK010000006.1, from coordinate 81,799 downwards.
TTCGACGGCTATCGCGCCCTGGTCGCGGCGGCGGGCGACAGGGTGAAGATCTATACGCGCTCGGGGCTGGACTGGACGGACAAATTCGCGCCGGTGGCGGAGGCGGTGGCGAAGCTCGACCTGCCGCCGGTGCTGATCGACGGCGAGATCGTCAGTCCCGACGAGAAGGGCAATCCGAGCTTTTCTGCCCTGCAGAAGGCCATCAAGGGCGAAGGCGGCGGCTTCGAGCTGTTCGCCTTCGATCTGCTGTCGCTCGACGGCGAAGACCTTACCGGCTTGAGCAATGTCGAGCGCAAGGCGCGACTGGCAGGGCTGCTGTCCGGCAACAACATGATGGTTCATTATGCGGATCATGTCATCGGGTCGGGCGAGCGGCTGTTCGAGGCGATGTGCAAGGCGGGCCAGGAAGGCATCATCTCGAAAAAGGCCGATGCGTCCTATCGCGGCGCACGGACGAACAACTGGCTCAAGGTCAAATGCACGCGGCGGCAGGAGTTCGTCATCATCGGCTGGTCGAGCAGCAGCGCCAGCAGCCGCCGGTTTCGCGCGCTGCTGCTGGCCCAGTATAAGGACGGCAAGCTCGTCTATGCCGGCAAGGTCGGCACCGGCTTCAACCAGGACAGCATGGAGATGCTTGCGGAGAAATTCGCGGAGCGCGAGGCGACGTCACCCGCCGCGCCGGTGCCGCGCGCGGAGGCGCGGGGGGCGCATTGGGTCAAGCCCGACCTCGTCGCCGAGATCGCCTTCGCGGAGTTCACCCATGACGATGTGCTGCGCCATGCCAGTTTCATCGGCCTGCGATCGGACAAGAAGGCCGAGGAGGTGACGCGCGAGGAGCCGGTGCCGGTGGCGCAGGCCGTCGCCGAGGCACCGCTGGTCATGATCAGCAATCCCGACCGGGTGATCTTTCCGGAGGCGAAGGCGACCAAAGGCGACCTGGCCGCTTATTATCAGGCGATCGGGCCCTTGATCCTGCCATGGGCGGCGCGGCGGCCGATCAGTCTGGTCCGCTGTCCGCAGGGCCGCGGCAAGCAATGCTTCTTCCAGAAGCATGATTCCGGCAGTTTCGGTGAATATGTCCACCACATCCCGGTGCGCGAGAAGGACGGCAGCACCGAGGATTATCTCTATGTCGAGGATGTCGCGGGGCTGCTCGCCTGTGTCCAGATGGGCACGATCGAGTTCCACGGCTGGGGATCGCGGATCGCGGACATCGAAAAGCCCGACCGGATGATCTTCGATCTCGATCCCGATGTCGGGCTCGACTTCGGCGATGTGAAGAAGGCGGCGCAGGATATCCGGTCGATGCTGGCCGACATCGGGCTGGTCAGCTTCGCGATGCTGTCGGGCGGCAAGGGCGTCCATGTCGTCGTGCCGCTGACGCCGGAGGCGGAGTGGCCGGCGGTGAAGGACTTTTCCCATCGCTTCGCCGAGGCGCTGGCGCAGTCGGAACCCGAGCGGTTCGTCGCCAACATGGCCAAGGCGAAGCGGGTGGGCCGCATCTTCATCGATTATCTGCGCAACCAGCGCGGCGCGACCGCAGTGGTCGCCTATGGCGCGCGGGCACGGGAGAATGCGCCGGTGGCGGCGCCGATCAGCTGGGACGAGCTCGACAGCTTCGACAAGGCGAGCGCCTTCACGATTCGGGATGCACAGAAACTGCTGGAACGCGGATCGTCCAAGGCGTTGAAGGGATGGGGGCAGGCGGAGCAGCTGTTGCCGGATGTATGAGCCAATGCGCTCTCCTTCATCGTCATCCTCGCGAAAGGGGGATCCACGGAAGCGGGACGTTTTGACGGGATGTTCCGCCGTCCATGGATTCCCGCCTTCGCGGGAATGACGGTTGGGGGTACGGGAATTACGGTTGGGGTAGATGAAGGGTGTTGCCAGGGAGGATCGAACATGTTCGTCGCGGTCTATTGGTGGCGGGTCCATCCCGGCAAGGAGGAGCAGTTCGTCCGCGCCTGGGCGCGCGGCACCGACCTGATCCGTGAAATCTACGGCAGCTATGGCTCGCGCCTGCATCGCGACGGCGATGGCCGGTTCGTCGGTTATGCCGAGTGGCCGGACGAGGCGACCTGGCGCAAGGCGTTCGACCTCAAGATGGTCTATGACGATCCCGAGACGCGCGCCGCCTTCGTCGATGCGGTCGCCGAGGTGCCGCCGGATGCCGATCCGATCTTCCAAATGGAAGTGGTGAGTGATCGCCTCACCACCCGCCGCGCTGTGCCCGCAACGGACTGAACCGGCAGGTTTCCCTTTCGTTTGAACGCGAAAGGAGAGAGCCATGACCGACGAGCCGCAGCCGATGGTCCACGAGGATCAGCTTCCCGGGCGGGAGGCCGACCTGGAACCCAAGCCCGACTGGGTGCCGCGTTATCCCGGTTCCGGCCGGCTCCAGGGCAAGGTCGCGCTGATTACCGGTGCGGACAGCGGCATCGGCCGAGCGGTGGCCGCGCTCTATGCGCGCGAGGGGGCGGACATCGCGATCCTGTACCTCTGCGAGCATGAGGATGCCCGCAAGACCGAGGAGATCGTCCATGGCGAAGGACGCCGGGCGGTACGGATCGCCGGCGACATCGGCGACAAGGATTTCTGCGACCGCGCCGTCGCAGAGGTGATCGACAGCCTCGGCCGGCTCGATATTCTCGTGAACAATGCCGGTGAGCAGCATCCGGACAAGGACATCACCGATATCACCGAAGCGCAGCTCCGCCGCACTTTCCAGACGAATGTCTTCGGGATGTTCTTCCTGACCCAGGCGGCGCGCCCGTACCTCAAGACCGGCGCCACGATCGTCAACTGCACGTCGGTGACGATGTATCAGGGCAGCGGGGAGCTGCTCGACTATTCGAGCACCAAGGGCGCCATCACCGCCTTCACGCGCTCATTGTCGGAAAACCTCGTCGGCGAGGGCATTCGCGTCAATGCGGTCGCGCCGGGGCCGATCTGGACGCCGCTCAACCCGTTCGGCGGGGCCAGCTCGCAAAAACTGGAGCATTTCGGCGAGAGCACGCCGATGGGGCGGCCCGGACAACCCAATGAGGTGGCACCGGCCTTCCTGTTCCTCGCCTGTGACGATTCAAGCTATATGTCGGGGCAGGTGCTGCATCCCAACGGTGGCACGATCGTCAACGGGTAGGGGGCGATCACGCGAGCCCAAACAAAATGGGCGCCCCCGAAGGGACGCCCATCCTGTTGGTAACGGCGGCTCCGAAGAGCCCGCCGATTACTTCTTGTCTTCGACTGCGTCAGCAGCGTTCTCGGCTGCGTCGGCTGCGTTCTCGAGGTTTGCGGCGGCCGCATCGTTCGAGGTTGCATCGGCGGCGTTGTCGAGCGCATCGGCCTGGTTCTCAAGCGCAGCTGCCGTGTTGTCGGCGGCGTTTTCGGCCGGAGTTTGCTTGCTGCACGCTGCAACCGACATCAGGCCAGCGGCAACCAAAACGAGGGTCAACTTGTTCATTCGAGCAGCTCCCATAGCATCTATATCGGCCCGGCTCGAATGCCGTTCCTGCCGCTGACATAACGCTGAAGAAGAGTCCGTCAACGGAAAATCGACATGAATCGAAGGGTTAAGCAGTGAGCTGGAGAGGTTTGCGCGAGGCGTTCAGGCTCGGCCGGGCATGCCGAGCGCCGCAGAAATCGGGGATCGTTGCGCCGTCGTCCGACAGCGCCCGTCGCTCAAATCGAAACGGTTTCGGCGAGCGACAGCCGGTCGAGAATATTGGCGGTTTCGTCGCGCACCGACAGCATCACGCGGCGCAATCGGCACTCCGTTTCGTCGACGCAATGATCGCACGGTTCATAGGCAAGGCGCGCGGCACAAGGCACCAGCGCCAGTGATCCGCGGGTGGCACGGACGATGTCGCCATAGGTGATCTCGCTCGGGGGGCGCGACAGCCAATAGCCGCCTTCCTTGCCGCGCATCGTCTCGACGAAGCCGGCCCGCTTCATTTCGGAGAGGATCACCGTCAGAAATTTGCCGGGAATATTCTGGCGGTCGGCGATCTCCGCCAGCTGGATCGGGCCCTGGCCATAATGATCCCCCAGGTGGAGGAGGGCGCGAATAGCATAGCGGGTTCGTTGGGACAGCACGGTGATGCCTATGTGGAACCTGCGGGCAGGCGAGGCAACCCCATCTATAATGCTTTGGTAGAGTTAACGAGCGCGCGTAACCCGCTTGCGTCTCGGGGGGCCTTTGCCTATGGAGCGCCGGATCGGCGACGCCTGCGGGCGTCCCCTGTGGCGATCGTAGCTCAATTGGTTAGAGCGCCGGTTTGTGGTACCGGAGGTTGCGGGTTCAATCCCCGTCGATCGCCCCATTTTTCGCGATGCTGCTTTGGCGCTAGCCATATAGCGTTAACAATATTATTGCGCTCGCCTGTAATGTAATTTCGCGAGAATGGCATGACCGCTCCCTGGACCTATCCCGATTTCGATGATCACGAAGGCGTGCATCTGTTCCGGGATGCGGCTTCGGGCCTGACGGCGGTGATCGCGCTGCATTCGACCCATCTCGGCCCGGGCGCCGGCGGCACACGGTTCTGGCATTATGCCGATCCATCCGACGCGATAACCGACGCGTTGCGGCTGTCGCGGGGAATGAGCTTCAAGAATGCGATGGCGGGCCTGCCGATGGGCGGCGGCAAGGGCGTGATCCTGGCCGATGCGCTGCGCACCAAGACCCCGGAGATGCTGGCGGCATTCGGCCGTGCGATCGATTCGCTGGGCGGCCGTTATGTCACCGCCGAGGATGTCGGCATGAGCGACGCCGATATGGTCGCGATCTCCCGGACCACGAAGCACGTCTCTGGCCTGCCGGTTGCGGCGGGCAGCGCCGGCGGCGATCCGGGACCGACAACTGCGCAAGGCATCTATCTGGGCGTTCTCGCCGCGATTGCGCGCGCGCTCGGCAAGGACAGCGCGGCCGGCGTGCATGTCGCGATCCAGGGCGTCGGCAGCGTGGGCGGTGGACTCGCCCGGCTGCTGGCGAAGGACGGCGCGCGCCTCACCCTTGCCGATGCAGACGCCAAGCGTGCCAAGGCGCTGGCCGCCGAACTCGGCGCGGTGGCGGTCGGCGCCGGCGAGATCATGACCGTCGAGGCGGACGTACTCAGCCCCTGCGCGCTCGGCGCGATCCTCGACGAGCGGTCGATCGCCGCCCTGCAGGCGCCGGTCGTGGCCGGCGGTGCGAACAACCAGCTCGCCACCCCGGCTGACGCCGACCGCATCCATGACCGCGGCATCCTCTATGCACCCGACTATGTGATCAACGCCGGCGGCATTATCAACGTCGCGCTCGAATATCTGGGGCAGGGCGATCGGGCCGAGGTGAACGCGCGCGTCGCGAAGATCCCCGAACGGCTGGACCAGATCTGGGCCGAGAGCGCGGCGGCGGACCTGCCGGCGGCGGTGGTCGCCGACCGGATGGCGATGAAGCTGATCGGGCGGGGCTGATCCTGCCTGCCCCAAGTTCGTCATCTCGATGAAAATCGGGATCTATATGCGCTGAGCAGCAAGCAAGATTGCCGCACTATAAGGGCACAGCCCTCTTCGTAGCGTGTCCGGGTCCCGATTTTCATCGGGATGACGCGTGGGGGAGAGCCGATCGCGCTATTGATCCGATTGCCCTCGGGCTGATCCAGGGCCCATTGCGGTCTACGCGATTGATCCTTATTCCCCACCCTCCGTGCACATCTTCGCCAACCCCGCCCGTTTCCTGTCGATCGCGCGCCCGCTGACCCCCTGGCTCGGCTGGGCCGGCGCCGTCCTGATCGTCGTCGCGCTCTATGCGGGCCTGTTCGTCACGCCGCGCGACTATCTCCAGGGGGAGAGCGTGCGGATCATGTATGTCCATGTCCCGGCAGCGTGGCTGGGGATGGCGGGATGGTCGGGCATCGCCATGGCCAGCCTGATGCAGCTGATCTGGCGCCATCCGCTGGCTGCGGTCGCGGCGCGGGCGATTGCCGTGCCGGGTGCGCTGTTCGCCGCGATCTGTCTGGTGACCGGTTCGATCTGGGGCCGGCCGACCTGGGGCACATGGTGGGAATGGGACGGCCGGCTGACCTCGATGCTGGTGCTGTTCTTCCTCTACCTCGCCTATATTGCCCTCGCTTCGGCGGGCGCGGAGCGCGGCAGCAACGATCGCATCTCGGCGATATTCGGCGTCGTCGGCGCCGCCAACATCCCGGTGATCCACTATTCGGTCGAATGGTGGCGCACGCTGCACCAGGGGCAGAGCATCGGCCTGAGCGGATCGACCATCGACGGTTCGATCCTGTGGCCGCTGCCGATCGCCGCGCTTGGCTTCAGCCTGTTGTTCGGCGCGATCGTGCTGATGCGGATGCGCGCCCTGCTGGCGCAGGCCAAGGTGGTGGCACGGCTCAAGCGGATGACCGCGGAATGAACCGGATATTCTCATGAACCACTGGCCCTTCATCATCGCGGCCTATGCGATCACCATCACCGGCACCCTGGGCATTTCGATCGCCAGCTTCACGGCCATGCGCCGCGCGGAGCGGCAGGCCGATGCGCTGACCCGGCGCGACTGATGGCGGTCAAGGCCAAGAACCAGCGGCTGATCCTGGCCCTGCTCGCGCTCGTCGCGATCGTCGGCGCGGCGTTGCTCGCGATGTCGGCGCTGAAGGATCAGGCCGCCTATTTCTACACGCCGTCCGACGCGAAGCGCGATCATGTCGAGCCCGGCCGCGCGGTTCGGCTGGGCGGGATGGTGCAGAAGGGATCGATCAAGCGCCAGGCCGATGGCGTCACTATCGATTTCATCGTCACCGACAATGCCGAAACCGTGCCGGTGCGCTTCACCGGCATCGTGCCCGATCTGTTCAAGGAGGATTCGGGCGTGGTGGCGGAGGGCAGCTTCCGGCCCGATGGCGGCTTCGTCGCGACCAACATCCTCGCCAAGCATGACGAGCGCTACATGCCGCCGCAGGTGGCCGGCGAGATGCACAAGACTGAGAGCCTGGAGGCGGACGGCCAGAGCGGCAGTGGCCAGCCGGGCGGCGACCAGCAGAAGGTGCAGAAGTGATCGCCGAAGCAGGATTGGCCGCCTTGTGGTTGGCCGCGGCGCTTGCTGCGCTGCAACTCGTGCTCGGCGCGATGGGGGTGGCGAGCGGACGCAGCGATCTGCTCGGTGCGGTTCGGCCGATCGCGCTGGTGCAGGCGGGTCTGACTGCGGTCGCCTTTCTTGCGCTGATCTGGCTGTTCGTGACGGTCGACCTGTCGGTGGCGCTGGTCGCGGCCAATGACGCCTCCACCAAGCCGCTGCTGTATAAATTCGCCGGCACCTGGGGAAACCACGAAGGCTCGATGCTGATGTGGGTGACGATCCTGGCCGTGGCGGGCGGCGCGGTCGCGCTGTTCGAGCGGCGGCTCAACGAACGGACGCTGATCGCCACGCTGGCGGCGCAGGCGGCGATCGGCCTCGGCTTCTACGCCTTCCTGCTGTTCGCCTCGAACCCGTTCGCGCGACTGAACCCGGCGCCGGCCGAAGGGCAGGGCCTCAATCCGCTGCTGCAGGATCCCGGCCTCGCCTTCCATCCGCCGACGCTTTACCTGGGCTATGTCGGCCTGTCGGTGGCTTTCTCCTTTGCGGTCGGTGCACTGGTAACGCGCGATGTCGGCGCGGCGTTCGCGCGGGCGATGCGGCCCTGGGTGCTCGGCGCCTGGATATTGCTGACGCTCGGCATCACCGCCGGCAGCTACTGGGCCTATTATGAGCTGGGCTGGGGCGGCTGGTGGTTCTGGGACCCGGTCGAGAATGCATCGCTGATGCCGTGGCTCGCCGCCACCGCCCTGCTCCATTCGGTGACGGTGCTTGCAACCCGCGAAGGCCTCCGCGCCTGGACGGTGATGCTGGCGGTGGTCGCCTTCTCGATGTCGATGGTCGGCACCTTCCTGGTCCGCTCGGGCATCCTCACCAGCGTCCACGCCTTCGCGGTCGATCCGCGGCGGGGCTCCTTCATCCTTGCGCTGCTCGCCATCTATATTGGCGGGGCACTGGCGCTGTTCGCCCTGCGCGTCGGCACGGTGCGCGAGGGATCGCGTTTCGATGCGGTCAGCCGCGAGGGATCGCTGGTCATCAACAACCTGCTGCTGTCGGCGATCCTTGGCATCGTGCTCGTGGGCACGCTCTATCCGCTGGTGGCCGAGGCGGTGACCGGCGAAAAGCTGTCGGTTGGCCCGCCCTATTTCAACAGCGCGGCTGGACCGCTCGCCCTGATCCTGGTGCTGGTGATGTCGGCGGGGCCGATCATGAAGTGGCGGCGCGACGACCTCAAGCTCACGCTGCTGCGGCTTGCGCCGCCGCTGCTGCTCTCCGCATTGGCGTTGTTGGCGGTGGTGCTGCTGGCGCCGGGCATCCGCATCCTGCCGCTGCTCGGGCTGGTCGCGGCCGCGGGCGTGGCGCTCGCCAGCCTCGCGCCTCTGTGGAAGCGCAACCTGCGCCGCACGCCGCTCTATATATATGGCATGGTGGTCGCGCATCTCGGCATCGCCGTTGCCCTTGCCGGCATGGCCTCCGAAAGCGCGTTCAACCAGGAGACGCTGGTCGCCGCCCGCGTCGGCGAGGTCCACCGCGTCGGGCCCTATACGATCCGGCTCGACGGCGTCGAGCCTGTCGCCGGACCGAACTATACCGCGGTCGCAGCCACGGTGACCGCGCAGCGCGGCGACAACCAGCCGTTCACGCTGCATCCCGAAACGCGCAGCTTCCCCTCGCCGCAGACCGAAACCAACGAGGCGGCGATCACCACCGTTCTCGACGGACAGCTTTATGTCGTGGTCGGCAAGCCCGACGATGATGGCCGCTGGCAGCTGCGGCTATGGTGGAAGCCGTTCGTCACGCTGATCTGGCTGGGCGGCGCGATGGTCGCTTTCGGCGGCTTCCTGTCGCTGATCGGCCGGGTTCGCCGCGAGATGCGGCATGCGCCGCCGCGCGAGTATATATGAGAAAGCTGCTGATCTGGCTGCCGCTAGGGCTGTTCCTCGTTTTCCTCGGCGTGTTCGCGGGGGGGCTGATCAGCCCGGAGAGCAAGACGATCCCATCCAAGCTGGTGGGCAAGCCGATGCCGGGCTTCGCGCTGCCGGCGGCGCTGCCGGGCAAGCCGGGCCTGAACAGCGAGGCGCTGGCCAGTGGCGAACCGCATCTCGTCAACGTGTTCGCCAGCTGGTGCCTGCCGTGTATCTCGGAGGCGCCGCAGCTCAAGCAACTGGCCGACGCGGGCGCGCCGATCTACGGCATCGCTATCCGCGACCGCGCGGAGGACCTGTCCCGTTTCCTGCAGCGCAACGGCGATCCCTATAGGGCGATCGGCGGCGACGCCAACAGCAGCGTCCAGATCGCGCTGGGCTCTTCGGGCGTGCCGGAAACCTTCCTGGTCGATGGCAGGGGGATCATCCGGATGCAGCATATCGGCGACATCAAGGCCGAGGATGTGCCGGGCATGATGTCGGCGCTGGCGGCGGCACGATGAGGCGCTTCCCCGTTCCTATGGCATTCACGCATCTTCTCCTCAAATTGCGTCATCCCAGCGAAAGCTGGGGTTTCGTGAGGTTGAGGGCGCGCGCATATCCTCCTGAGATCCCAGCTTTCGCTGGGATGACGATCAAAAGAAGCGGCGGTTTCGCAAGACGATATGCGGATCCGATTGCCGCGTTCAGGGGAGGAATTGGGATCGCGCTCGCGCTCTTCCTCTCCTCGCCTCTCCTCGCCGATTCGCTGATGCCGGCCGCGAAATATGCGAACGAGCAGCTTCCCGATCGCGCGCAGGAGGCGAAGGCCAAGGCGCTGATGGAGACGATCCGCTGCCTTGTCTGCCAGGGGCAGTCGATCGCCGATTCGGAGGCCGAGATGGCGGGCGACATGCGCGCGCTAATCCGCACCCGGATCGCGGCAGGCGAGAAGCCCGAGGCGATCCGCAAATGGCTGATCGAGCGCTATGGCGACTGGGTCAGCTACACGCCGCCGCTCGATGCGCTGACCTGGCCGCTTTATGCGCTGCCGGTGATATTTCTCGCTTTCGGTCTGTGGATTGTGAGCGGACGGCTGAAGCGCCGGAGGAAGAGCTGATGGGCTGGCTGATTTTCCTGTTCATGGCGCTGATCGTCGTCGGGCTGCTGTGGCGCTTCGGCAAGCTTCCCAAGGGCGGCATCGAACTGGTTGCGGCGGCCCTGTTCCTCGCCGTCGCCGGCTATGCGTGGCAGGGCAGTCCCGGCTTATCGGGCAAGCCGACCCCGCCGCCCGCCGAAGTCAGGACGCCGGACAACGAGGCCGCGGTCGAACGCCAGAAGATGTTCAGCAAGATCGGCAGCGATGCCGACGTGCTGCGCAGCGCCGATGGCCTGCAGAGCCAGGGCCTCACCCTTTATGCCATCGCGATCATCAAGAACGGGCTCGAAAAGCGGCCACAAAGCGCGGACCTCTGGGTGGGGCTGGGCAACGAACTGGTGATCCATGGCGGCGGAATGATGTCGCCGGCCGCGCAGCTCGCCTTCCAGCGCGCCGCGGCGATCGCGCCGGATCATCCGGGGCCGCCTTTCTTCATGGGGCTGGCCTATGCTCAGGCCGGCCAACTCGACCGGGCCGAGACGGTCTGGCGCGCGCTGCTCGACCGCAGCCCCGCCAATGCCTCCTTCCGGCCCGAGCTCGAACAGCGGCTGCTCGAGATCGAGCGGATGAAGCAGGGGATGCGCTGAGGGGCCAAGAGGTATATTCCGACGTCATGCTGAACTTGTTTCCGCATCCACCGGGAGACTTGAGCTCGATCAGGCGGTTCTTGCAAGTCGAACATGTGAAGCGGAATGGCGGTTTCCGACCCCCTGCGGGCACTATGCTTGATGGCCACTCTGGAACTGGGAGGATGTTTGGTGGCCAGTGTGAAAATCATTGCGCTTGGTTGGATGGTCTGCGCTGCGAGCCTGATGTTCTGCCCGACCACGGTAATGGCGTCGCGGGCCAGTCCTCGGAGGTGCGTCGATAACGCGAGCGTTGCGCGTAGCCGCTCCCTTATGCGGCACGCGGAGGAAGCTATAGCCACCCATAAATATAGGCGAGCAAATCAACTACTTGATCAGTTTGAAGCGACCTTTCACGATCCGCTCCCGAATCCGTCTCCTCAGCACTTCATCGACGATTCAAGCATGATTCTCTTTCATGGAAAAATCAGCGCAAAGCAGGGCGGTTTTCGAGCCGCTGCACTGAGCAAGCAGCAAGCATTATCTTCGCGCTTGGGAGTTTATGACTGGAAGTGCGGCCGCGTTCGAAACGGACGGCTATCGGGTGGCATGATCATGTAATGACCGCTTTTCACGAATCTCGGTCACTCCCGCTTAGCGGCTCGCACCCATATTCTCCGGCAGTCCCGCGTGGCGGGGTGGATCCTGAAACAAGTTCAGGATGACGGCCGAGCGTTTGGCGCTGCCGAGTTCTGGAGCGACCGAACCGTTGGATTTCGGATCGGCCGCTCCAGCTTTTGCGGGAGAGGGCGCGCAGGGGGGACCGCGCGTCGGCCCGACAGGGGGGCTGGACCGGCCCCTCTCCCTATCCTCCCCGGGGCAGGGAGGAACTGGCGATCAGGCCGTGAACGGCAGGTCGAGCGCCTCGGCCACGGCCTGGTGACGGATCTTGCCGCCTGAAACATTAAGCCCGGCCGCCAGGTGCGGATCGGCCGCCATCGCCTGTTCGGCGCCGAGGTTCGCGAGCTTCAGCACGAACGGCAGCGTCGCGTTGTTCAGCGCGAAGGCCGATGTGCGGGCGACGGCTCCGGGCATGTTCGCCACGCAATAGTGGATCACGCCCTCGACCTCGAACACCGGATCGTCGTGGGTGGTCGGATGGCTGGTTTCGAAGCAGCCGCCCTGGTCGATGGCGATATCGACGAGCACCGAGCCGCGCTTCATCGTCTTGAGCATCTCCCGGGTGACCAGTTTGGGCGCGGCTGCGCCCGGCACCAGCACGGCGCCGATCACCAGATGGGCGCGGGAGACGGCGGCTGCGATGGCAGCCTTGCTGGCATAGGCGGTCTTGATCTGGCTGCCGAAATGCATGTCGAGTTCGGCAAGGCGATCATTGTTGATGTCGTAGATGGTCACGTCGGCGCGCTGCCCGACCGCCATCTGCGCGGCGTTGATCCCGGCGACACCGCCGCCCAGGATCGCAACCCTCGCCGGGGCCACGCCGGGCACGCCGCCCAGCAGCACGCCGCGGCCGCCCTGTTCCTTCTCCAGATAATGCGCGCCGACCTGGATCGACATGCGTCCGGCAACTTCGGACATCGGCTTCAGCAGCGGCAGCGCGCCGGAGCGCGAGGTGACCGTCTCATAGGCGATGCAGGTCGCGCCCGATGCCATCAGACCTTCGGCCTGCGGCTTGTCGGCCGCGAGGTGCAGATAGGTGAAGAGGGTCTGGTGCGGCTGCAGCAGCGCGATCTCCGATGGCTGCGGCTCCTTGACCTTGACGATCAGGTCGGCGCTCGCGAACACCGCCGGCGCATCGGCGACGATGGTGGCGCCGACATCGCGATAATCCTGGTCGCCGAAGTCGATGCCGAGGCCGGCGCCGGTCTGGACGACGACGTCATGGCCGGCCGCGACCAGTTCGGCGACCGAGGCGGGGGTCAGGCCGACGCGATACTCATGGTTCTTGATTTCCTTGGGAACGCCGATCCGCATCGCTGCCTCCGAAGCCGGTCGCGGATCATAACGCTTCCGGTGCAGGAAAAGTTTGCGAAGGTTGGACGATGCGAACCTCTCCCGCAATAAATTTGCGTTGGCTTATCTGCTCAGCGGGCAGTCCGATCATCTGATCAAGGTTCTGATTCCCGAGGATGACAGCTATGAGCGTGTCCATCGCGAGATATTGTCGGTGCTGCCCGGCGTGCTGGGGCTGGTGACGCTGTTCACGATCCGGACGCTGGTGGCGGAAGATTAGGGCGGGAGCCGGTGGCGGATGGCCAGGAAGAAGATGTACCTGACGGCGAGACTGCCGGACGGCACGATCAAGACGATCGGTCCCACGGCGGTCGAATTCACCCATTATTGGCGGATCGTCGCGCGGCTGGGCAACGGGAAGACCGAAGTTTTCTGGGGGCACAGCAAGTCGCTCGCAGAGGCGAAGAAGAAGCGGAGCGCTACCGCCGATGCCGCCGCCAACCGGGGCTGGACCGGCTATGACGTCGACATCGTCGAACTGGAGAGCAGTTCCTTGCCGCCGTCGGGGAGCTGAGCTGCTCCCGGGCAGGGTGCGAACGCGGCCGACAGTCGTTTACGCCAGTGCCCTGGCCTCCCCACACCGTCATCCCGACGAAGGTCGGGACCCATAGCCGCAATGCAGCGGATATGGTCGAATAGCCCAGCATTTCCTCTTCATTTTGGCGGGTATGGGTCCCGACTTTCGTCGGGCTGACGAGTATGGAAGGATGCGCGCGTTCAGCCGATTATCCTCGCCTTTTCCGGCGTCGTGTTGCGGGGCCGGGGAACAAATGCTAGTTGCCCGCCGCTATGCGCCGTTGGGGGGACCAGGGCGCTCCACATGGGCATTGTTCACATGAAGTCCACCCTCGCATGACCAGCGGCACGCCAGCCGGCGCAGAGGGGGCGCTTGCGTCTCCGGTGCCGGCCGCCCATGGCCATGGCAGCATGGGAGCGATGGTGGTGGGCGCCATCGGCGTGGTGTTCGGCGATATCGGCACCAGCCCGCTCTACGCCTTCCGCGAAACCTTTGCCGGCCATCACCCACTGCCGCCCGACGAATTGCACATCCTTGGTGTGCTCAGCCTGATCTTCTGGTCGATGATGCTGGTGGTGACGTTCAAATATGTCGCGATCATCATGCGCGCCGACAACAAGGGCGAGGGCGGCAGCCTGGCGCTGCTCGCGCTGATCAACCGCAAGTCGGAAGGGCGGCGCTGGAGCAAGGGCATCGTCCTGCTCGGCGTGTTCGCCACTGCGCTCTTCTACGGCGACAGCATGATCACCCCGGCGATCTCGGTGCTGTCCGCAGTCGAGGGGCTGACGACGGTGGAGGCCGGCTTCGCGCCGATGGTGACGCCGCTGTCGGTGGGCATCCTGATCGGCCTGTTCGCGATCCAGGCGCGGGGCACCGCCAAGGTCGGGCTGCTGTTCGGGCCGATCATGCTGGTCTATTTCACCGTGCTGGGTGTGCTCGGCGTCTCGCACATCCTGGGCAACCCGCATGTCCTGATCGCGCTGAACCCCTGGTATGCGGTCCAGTTCTTCCTCAGCGAGGGCCGCATGGCATTCCTGGCGATGGGGTCGGTGGTGCTGGCCGTCACCGGCGCCGAGGCGCTTTACGCCGATATGGGGCATTTCGGGCGCAAGCCGATCGGGCTTTCCTGGCTGGTGTTCGTGCTGCCCGCGCTGATGCTCAATTATCTCGGTCAGGGCGCGATGATCCTGTCTCAGGACATGGCGACCGCGCTCCACACCATCCACAATCCCTTCTTCCTGCTCGCCCCCGAGATGCTCCGCCTGCCCCTGGTGATCCTCGCGACGATGGCGACCGTGATTGCGAGCCAGGCGGTGATCTCGGGCGCCTTCTCGGTGACCCAGCAGGCGATCCAGCTCGGCTTCATCCCGCGCCTGCGCATCACCCACACCAGCGCCGGGTCGATCGGGCAGATCTACATCCCGGCGATCAACTGGGGCCTGATGGTGATGGTGATCCTGCTGGTCATCTCGTTCCGCACCTCGTCGAACCTCGCCGCCGCCTATGGCATCGCGGTGACCGGGGCGATGGCGATCGACACCTGCCTGATCGCGGTGGTGCTGATCCACCTGTGGGGATGGAACAAGTGGCTCGCCGCGCCGCTGATCGCGATATTCGGCTTGGTCGATCTGGCCTATTTCGGCGCCAACCTGACCAAGGTGCCCAATGGCGGCTGGTTCCCGCTGCTGATCGGCTTCATCGCCTTCACGATGTTGACAACCTGGGCGCGGGGCCGTGCGCTGATGATCGACCGGCTGCGCGAGGCGGCGATGCCGGTGAAGGTGTTCGTCCAGTCGGCGGTGAGCTCGGCGGTGCGGGTGCCCGGCACCGCGGTGTTCATGACCTCGCAGGCGCAGGGCGTGCCGCATGCGCTGCTCCACAATCTCAAGCACAACAAGGTGCTGCACGAGCGGGTCATCCTGCTCACCGTCAGGATCGCGGACGTCCCTTATGTCGTCTCCACCCAGCGGATGGAGTTCGCCGATCTCGGCCAGGGCTTCTACCGGATGGTGATCAACTACGGCTTCATGGAGGATCCCGACGTGCCCGGGGTGCTCGCCCAGACCAAGAGCTGCGGCGCCGACTTCAAGATGATGGACACGAGCTTCTTCCTGGCGCGGCAGACATTGCTGGCATCGGCGCGGCCCGGCATGGCGATCTGGCGCGAGAAGCTGTTCTCCTGGATGCTGCGCAACGCGGAAAGCGCGATGGAGTTCTTCAAGCTGCCCACGAACCGCGTGGTCGAGCTGGGCAGCCAAGTGGAAATCTAGGCATTTTACAGTCTGTGATCTTTGCAACAGCGGGCTGCTCGCCGGGCTCGTAGACGCGGATCATGAGCAAGAAGATCGACACCATCCCCCTCGATGACATCGCAGTGCGGCTGGCGGCCGGCGCCGGCCAGGCATGGAGCGCGATGGGCGAGTTCCCCGGCTATGCCCGCACCATATGGCGCGATGAAGCGCGCCTCCAGGTGCTGGCGCAGAAACCCGATTCGATCATCGAGTGCCTACCGATGAGCTGGGATGGCCGCGAGGGCATGTGCTTCGTCAAGACGGTCAGCAACGCCGCCTGAAGAGTGTAGGCACAGGCGGACTACGCATGATAGAGCCTGTTCCACTCAGGATGAGCGGATAACTATTCAGCCAGGCTGAAATTCACTCTAGCACTAGCCAATGCCCGGCTCCGCACATGCGCCCATCATCGTCACCGCCACGATCGGTCCTGAGGATTTTGCCTGGGCGGACGGCTTGCGCCGGGCGCATTTTCCCGCCGAGCGCAACCAGCGGCCCGCGCACCTGACGCTGTTCCACCACCTGCCGCCGTCTTCGCTCGAATCGCTGAAGCACATGGTCGCTTCGGAACTCCGCTCGACCAGGCCACCCGCGGCGCGGGTCGCGCGGCTGCTGTCGCTCGGCCGCGGCGTGGCGCTGGGGATCGACAGTCCCGGCCTGGTGGCGATCCGCGCGCGTATTGCCGAGGCGATGCATGGCCTGCTAACCCCGCAGGACCAGGCGGCGTGGCGGCCGCATATCACCATTCAGAACAAGGCCGCGCCGAGCGAGGCGCGCGCACTGCTCCAGGCTTTGCGTGAGGAGTTCAAAGCGCGCCCGATCAAGCTGGCCGGGCTTGCCGCCTACTGGTATCGCGGCGGGCCGTTGGAGCCGATCGCCGAGTGGCGATTTCGCGGCTGATCGGCCTTTGCGCCGGCAGCGCGCAGGAGCAATTCAGTCGATCTGGCCGAGCCCGTCGCAGCTCAGATCGAACGCGGCCAGCCCGGCGTCGAGATAGCCCGCAAGCATCGGCATATCGAGCAACTGATCAATGATCGAATCGGCGTCTTCTTCGTTGGCGGCCTCGATCGCTTCGTCCCACTCGCTTGCGTCGAACGTGCCGCGGCCGACCATGGCGAGCGCCAGCACCTCAGCCCCCTCATCGTCGGAAAGATCGTCGAGAAGGGTACGAACCTCGTCCTCGATCGCCTCGTTGGATTCGTCTTCGAGCGCGGCGAGGGGGTCGTCGGTGTCGGTCGGCTCGTCCTCATCGTCATTCTCTATCGCGGGCACCTGCGCTTCCATTTCGCGGGCGCGCGCTATCAAGCGGCAGATCGTTTCCAGTGAAACCGTCAATTCCATCGCATCATCCTCGCCCCAGCACCGGGGATTCCGACCCCAACGTGGACGGGGTGCTACGGTTCCGCGCCGTTTTCAGGCCGCCAGCAGGGTCTTCAGCGGGATCTCCGGGTTGGCGAGGCTGGCCTTGTCCGGGGAAAGTCCGCCCACGACCAGCGCCTTGCCCTGGACATAGTCCTTGACCGCGTTGACGCAGTCGAGCGCCAGCACCCGGCCGTCCTTGAGATAGACCACCGAGAAGCTGCGCGCGCCGGGATCTCCGCGCACGATCGCCTCGTCGAAGCCGATCGAGAGCCCGACCGTCTGCAGGCGCAGGTCATATTGGTTGGACCAGAACCACGGCACCGCGTGATAGGGTTCGGCCACGCCCATTATGTCCTTGGCGGCGGTGGTCGCCTGGTCGTTGGCGTTCTGCACCGATTCCAGACGGAGGCGCGCTCCGCCGGCAAAGTCGTTGGCGTGCATCGCGCAATCGCCGATCGCGTAGATATCGGGCAGGCTGGTGCGGCAATAGCTGTCGACATCGACGCCGTTGCCGCCGGCTGCTCCCGCCGCAATCAGCGGCTCGACCGCCGGGACGATGCCGATGCCGACGATCACCATGTCGGCCGGCAGCACCGAGCCATCATGCATCCGAACACCGGTGACGCGATCTCCGGCACCGCCGAGGATGCAGTCCACCTTTGCATCGAGCTGGACATCGACGCCATGGGCGCGATGCTCCGCCTCGTAGAAGCGCGACAGCGGCTCGCCAGCGACGCGGGCGAGGACACGGTCGAGCGCCTCGAGCACGACGACCTTCTTGCCGAACTTCGAGAGCACCGCGGCTGCCTCCAGCCCGATATAGCCGCCGCCGATGACGACGACGTTGGTGGTGCCGTCCATCTCGCCGAGCATGCGATCGACATCCTCGCGCGTACGCACGCCATGGACGCCCGCCAGGTCATGGCCCGAGCAGACTAGCTTGCGCGGCGCTCCACCGGTGGCCCAGATCATCTTGCCATAACCGATCGTCGAGCCGTCGGTCAGCGTCGCCAGATGCGCGGCGGGATCGACCGATGCGACGCGACGGCTGAGCAGCATGTCGATGTGGCGATCCGCCCAGAAGGCGGCGGGGCGGATCAGGATGCGGTCGAACGCCTTTTCGCCGGAGAAATATTCCTTCGACAGCGGCGGGCGCTCATAGGGGAGTTCGGGTTCGTCGCCCACCACGGCAATCGTGCCTTCGAACTTGTTCTGCCGGAGCGCGACCGCTGCCTGCGCGCCGCCATGGCCGGCTCCTACGATAAGCACGTCATAATGAGCCAACTGCGAATCTCCCCTGCTCCGGCTTCTCGTCCGCGCTATCTATCCAGTGGAGCGCCAATGTCCAGTTGACCGGGACAGATGCCCCGCTTATAGGCCCGCTCCACCGCATCGGCGGACGCCTTGGGGCGGAGTAGCTCAGCTGGTTAGAGCAGCGGAATCATAATCCGCGTGTCGGGGGTTCAAGTCCCTCCTCCGCTACCATTCCGAATCGCAGCCCAAACTTCGCATTTCTGCCGCTTTTACGCGGCTTTTAGGCGATGAGGTTGGTCAGGTTCGCGCGATTGGGTCGCTGCTGGCACGGGTCATTTCGAGCCGTTTTATGCCACCGTGTGACACATATTGTGTCGAGGTTTGTGTCATGACTTCATGCGCCTCGAAGTGTCGAGGTCACCATGGGAAGCATTCAGAGCTTCACACCATCCAGCATAGATTCGCTGAGCGAAGGCAAGCGTTCCGACCCGCTGATCCCGGGTCTGTACATTCAAGTTGTCGGTAAGGGCCGTAAGGTCTGGCGTTATCGACGCCGGGTGACGAAATCACACACGATCGTCACGGCACAGCTCGGATATTTCCCTGCCTTCGCCATCTCCGCTGCGCGCAAATGGGCTGCAGCGTTCAACGAGGCCGTCGAAAGAGGAGAGGATCCCCGCGTCGCGTTGCGCGCGGAGGCATCCCGAAAAGCGATGACGGTCGAGAAGGCGCACGGCCTATATATGGCGGCGATGCGCCGCGGAGACCGCAAGCGTCTCAAACCTCGGACCATCAAAGATAAGGAGGTGATATTCACCCGCGACATCGAGTCCCGATTGGGTTCGCTCCTCCTTGACGACCTCACTGAAGACGAGTGCTGGGACGCCGTCTACGACAAGGCCGAAGCGTCAAAGGTCCGCGCCAACAAGATGGCCGGCGAGTTGAGTTGCTTCCTCAGGTGGTGCTCGGGCCGCGAAGGGCAGATGGCGGGTATCAAACTCGCCGCGCATCCCGCACCCACGCTGAACTCGAACTGGTTCGACACCGGCCCGAAGGCAAACCAACGCTTTTTGAACCATGAAGAGTTGAAGTGGTTGTTCCAGGCCCTGGTCCCGGAGTCTCTGCCCTACCGGCGGGGCTTCGTCCTTTTGCTTTTAACGGCAGCGCGGCGGAACGAGCTCTTCGGAGCAGCGACGTCCGAAGTCGCTGGCGGTGTCTGGATGTTGCCCGGGGACCGATCGAAGAATAACGAACCCAATTTCGTGGCGCTCGGTCCTTGGAGTCTGGCGCTTGCGCAAACCAATCATGTCTGGCTTTTTCCGTCCCCAAGAGTGGACGGACCGCAGCTGTCGGGCTGGTTCAAAGTTCGCGATCGAGTCCATGCGCGCATGGAGGAACTGGCTGGTCGATCAATCCCCTCATGGCATTTCCACGACTTTCGCCGGACGTTCAGGTCGAATGCGCGCCGGCTGGGCATCGATCGGGACATCGCCGAGCTTATGCTCAACCATAAACGCAGAGGCATTGAAGGGGTCTACGACAAGAACGCCCAACTCGACCTTCGCGCCGATGGTTTTCGACGGTGGGAGGAATTCCTACTGTCGCTTGTGGAGTGTACGTCGACTGCAGAGGCGTTGATGTGCCCTCGTCCAGACGCGTAATCGTGTCTTCATGGCCTTGTCCCTACCTCGTCACCTGCCAGGAGCAATTCGATGGCTCAGTTGAAGCTGCCGAAACAATCTGATCAAAAGCCGATCGACGTCACGATCAGGCTCACCGGCGACCTGAGGCGTGCGCTTGACAGATATGCCGCGCTGTATCGTGCAAGCTACGATGAGGAAATTTCGGTCCCAGATTTGATACCTGCGATCCTCTCAGAATTCCTGGCAAGCGACGCGGAATTCGAGACGGGAACTGCCGGCGGACCCGCGCGGTCTAGGGCCAAGGTTGAGGAACCGCCCGAACCGATCAAACCGCTGACTGATACGCCGGAAAGAATGATTCAGCTGAGGGAGGTGATGCAGCTTATCGGGCTGGGCAAGACGATGATCTACAGGATGATACAGGAGAACCGCTTCCCGCCTCCGTACAAGCTTTCTCCGGGCGCTTCGCGCTGGAGCGAGGCAGAGGTTCTCGCATGGATCGAAAACCTCAAGGTTCCGACTAGCTCGCGCCATCGGTGGCGCTGACGGCTCTCGGTACGAGCAGCGCAGTCATCGAACCAATCTGAACCTATGAGAACTAGCAAGAACGAATGAACGTATCGAGGGTTCGAATCCCTCCCGCCCATGCGTTCTAGAGAAACTAGAAAATTCAATAAATTAAATACGCTCATCGCTTTCACGCTGGCTCGTTTCAATTCCGACGGTCGGCAGACCTTCGGCGAATCACGAACAGCATCGAGTGCATACGCTATCCGCCTGTTCTGTAGGCTGCTTCGGTAGTCGAAGCGCATGCGCGGGCATCGGCCCAATTGTTGAAGTCTGACACCGCGTATATCACTCTGCGGCCAAACTTCCGAAAGACTGGATGTGCAGCACGCCGTTGGGGAAACGGCTGACGTCGGATCCGGAGCTGCATTTCGACCCGGCTGACAGGCACGCGGCACAAATTTCGGATGGTTGTCCCTCTAGTCGGCGCCAACCGTTGCCGCTTCTTCAGCACGTCCAAGGCCGCCGCCGTCATCCTCGGCCCATGATCGCATCGACCATGCGGCTGAGCACGCGCGCGGTATCGGCGATGCTCTCGCCGCGGCCGATCTGCGTGGTCCCGCGTCCATGACGATCGGGCTGCCGCCGAGTTGGCGCATCGCCATGTCGAACGAGACGCGCGTGCGCATCGAGTTCTTCTCGAAGATCATCGACAGGGCATGGCCGGTGAGCGGCGCGTCGGCATCGGGCCGGCCCTTCGTCCAGGGAATCCCGGCAGAGTCCTGGCCCGCGGCCTTACGGTCGAGCGCGTCGGCCAGCATCGCGGCGGCGGCATCGCCGCCCGCGTCGGTGAGATCGATGAAATGCCGGGTTATTTTCCTGCAGACTCCGTCCCATAGCTCGCGGCGCCGGCCGAAAGCTTTTCCATGAATTCGTCAATATGGCTGTCGTCGATGACGAGCGGGGGTACGACCCGCATCGTATTGTTGCCGCCTGAGACGGTCAGCAGGCCGTGGTTGTCGCGCAGATGAGCGACGAAGCCGCGCGGTTCGACCTTGAGCTTGATGCCGAGCAGCAGCCCGCGGCCCCGGACTTCCTCGAACAACTCGGGATAGTTGCCGATGAATTGCTCGAGCCGGCCGGCTATCTTGGCACCTTTGTCGCAGACGTTGGCAAGGATGTCCTCGGCCGAGAAGGCCTCGAGCACCGCTTCGCCGGCGGCCATGGCCAGCGGGTTGCCGCCATAGGTCGAACCATGCGCCCCCACGACCATGCCGCGCGCCGCCTTTTGGGTGGCGAGGCAGGCTCCGAGCGGGAAGCCGCCGCCGATGCCCTTAGCCGTGGCGACGATGTCGGGGGTGATGCCATACTGCTCATAGGCGAAGAAGGTGCCGCTACGGCCGTAGCCGCACTGGACCTCGTCGAGCGCGAG
Source organism: Rhizorhabdus argentea (assembly GCF_037861105.1). Classification (NCBI taxonomy): domain Bacteria; kingdom Pseudomonadati; phylum Pseudomonadota; class Alphaproteobacteria; order Sphingomonadales; family Rhizorhabdaceae; genus Rhizorhabdus; species Rhizorhabdus argentea. Next base: position 60,067 of record NZ_JBANFK010000006.1, on the reverse strand, counting down.
CATCAGGTCGTGCTCGTCCGCTAGCGCGCGCAGGCCCTTCATGAAGGCATCGGACGCCGTGCGGATGCCGCCTTCGCCCTGGATCGGCTCGACCAGGAAGCCGGCAGTGTTGGGCCCGATCGCCGCTTTCACTGCTTCGAGATCGTCGAACTCGACATATTTGAAGCCGGGCATCAGCGGCATGAAGCCCTTGTGCATCTTCTCCTGGCTCGAGGCGCTGATCGTCGCCAGGGTCCGCCCGTGGAAGGCCTGGTTGAAGGTGATCAGCTCGAACTTGCGCTCGTTGCCACCGTGCTGGTGATAGGAGCGCGCGGTCTTGATCGCGCATTCGACCGCTTCGGCACCCGAATTGGTGAAGAACACAGTGTCGGCGAAAGTCAGGTCGACCAGCCGTTGCGCCAGGCGCTCACCCTGCGGGCTGCCATAGAGGTTCGAGACGTGCATCAGGTCACCCGCCTGGCGCTGGATCGCGCCGATCAAGCCGACATGCGAGTGGCCGAGCGCATTGACCGCGACGCCCGCGGCGAAATCGAGATAACGCCGGCCGTCCTCGCCTATGAGGTGGCAGTGATCGCCGCGCACCGGCCGGAACTCGCACCTTCCGTAGACGGGCATGAGCGGGGTGATGGACATCGTCAATTTCCTCTGCATTTCGAAATCGAAAGTCTGATCGTCACATCGCCGCTTTTGCGATGCTTCGGGAAACGCAAACGACAAATGGCGTCCCCGCGTCCGCAGACTCATGGGGGCCGCCATTTGCGCGCGTTTATGCTGTCGCGAGCCTCTGGTCAGACGACAGGGGCGGTACGGACGGAATCAACCCCGACGCGGCACCAAATTGACCGCCGAGTACTTCCTCGTCGGTCGACCTGCTCCAGCCGCAGCAAGTGCACGTGCTGAAGCGTGACCAAGTCCTGAAGTGGCTCCAGTCACGATCACGGGTGCGTCCTACACTTTCATGTTCTGTCCCTTGTTGAAGTTTGCATTTATTGCATTGTCTGCGGCGAGCAATCAGGCAGGCGCGCTGCTTTTCGCCCGTTCCTGACTACGCAGGAGAAAGCGCTGTACTTTTCCACTCGGAGTTTTGGGTAAAGCGTCGACGAATTCGATTTCCCGCGGATAAGCATGAGCTGACAGACGACGCTTCACATGCTGCCGCAATTCTTCCGAAAGTGCGTCATCAGCCTTCAGGCCCGTTTTCAGGACCACAAAGGCCTTAATGATTTCTGTACGTTCTGAGTCGGGTTTCCCAATTACTGCCGACTCCAGTACGGCGGAATGCTCTAGCAGTGCGCTTTCCACATCGAAGGGTCCGACCCGATAGCCTGACGTTGTGATGACATCGTCAGCCCTCCCAACGAAAGATATGCTTCCATCATCATTTATTTCCGCCGTGTCGCCGGTCAGAAAGTAACTGCCTTGAAAGGCGGGAGTCCCGAGCCGATGATAGCCGTTGAACCACATCAGCGGAGAGTTAGGCACATCGAGAGCCAATTCGCCGGGTTCGGTTGGCCCCAATTCGCGTCCTTCCGGCGACAGCACAACGACCCGATGCCCTGGGACCGAATAGCCTGCCGCTCCCACATGTACGGGATGTTCCAAGCCATGATGATTACAAAGAACCATGCCAAGTTCGGTTTGCCCGTAATGATCATATATCGCTACTTCGAGATTTTGCTCGAACCAGCGGATAATCTCCGGATTTAGCGGCTCGCCTGCGCTGCTAACTCTTTTTAGCTGGCCCTTGACGCGGTCAGCCTTTTCGGGCCCGTCGCCTACCATCAGGCGATAAGCTGTAGGCGATCCTGCCAAGTTCGTAATCCCGTATTCCGCGATCACGTCGTATGTGGAATCTACAGTGAAGCCAGCCTCATGGAACACCGTCGTGATGCCCATGGCCAACGGCCCGACAACTGCATAATAGAGACCATAGGCCCATCCCGGGTCCGCCATGTTCCAGAATCGGTCACCCTCGCGCAACCCCACGGCATCGCGCATGTAGCCGACGAAAGCAGCAATCGCGCAAATCGGCACAAACAAAGGCTTCGGAAGGCCCGTCGTACCTGATGTGAACATCAAGAGAAAGGGATCTTCGAATGCACAGGGCACCGGCGCGAATGCATCGCTTTTTACATTTAATGCGCTCCAAAAATCCGGCTCTTGTGCCTCTTCACCGGCACCAACGGTCACAATCGCCGTGTCAACGTCGAGACCGACCAGCTTAGGACGGTTGATTGTATCGGTAACGACGACCTTTGTTTCGCCGGTTTTCAAGCGGTGTTCAATGGCTTTGGGACCGAACGCGGTGAATAGCGGCTGGTATACAGCACCCAATTTCCAAGCGGCAAGAATGGTGATCAACAGTTCTGGCGCGCGAGGAAGTAAGCCCGCAACACGGTCACCTTTACCAACACCAAGGTCCGCTAGAACATGAGCGAATTGTGAGGACCGGCGTTTGAGATCGGTGAAAGTCCAGTCGCGCGTCTCCCCGGATAGCCCCCGGTGTCTCAGTGCAATGCGCTCCCGGTCGCTGGCGAAACGTTCATTACAAATTTCTGCCGCGTTCCCATGCACTCCACCACCCATCGACAGGATCGCCATAGCCAGCGACGTGTCGAATGTGGCGGTAGCCTCTGCGTAAGAAACAGATCGGCCAGTTGCGTGCGATGACGACGAAGTCCTCATAGTCCTCATCCCAGTCGTTCAGGCTCAAGAAAGAGCCGTTTTTCGTGGCATCGAGCGATCTCAATGCATTAGGGGGCTTTCGCGGGCGAGACATACCACAGCCTACCCCGTCGGGATCGCCGCCGCCAGCTGGTGCATTTGCTCTGACAGCGCCACCACGCGGCCCGTTCCGTCAGAGAATGCACGCAGCCGCACCTTGACGCGGCAAGCCTCCTTACCTGTTCTCCCGCAGGCGCGCCGTCGCGGACTCGTCGACCTTCATGCGCTTGGGATCGATCACGACGCCATAGAGCTCCTTCGCCGCCTCGATCGAAACGTATTCGTCGAGAACGTCTTCGAGGACGCGCGCCGCCGGACGCTCGTTCGCCTTGCCCCAGCCGCCGCCGCCGGTGCTCTCGAACTTGAAGCACTCGTCATACCCGAACTGATGGCCGGCCAGCAGCGGACTGGTCCACGCACCCTCCGGGGATAGGCCGCCGATGACGAGCTCGGACCCGTCGGTGTAGATCTGCGTCGATCGCTGCACGGCGCTGCGACCGCCGCCGTTCACACCTGGGCTACCCTCGCGTGTCCGCGATGTCTCCATGCCGAGTTCGGCGTCGCACAGGAAGCGAACCCGGAAGGATGCTCCCAAGCCTCCGCGGTTTTTACCCGCGCCAGCCGAATCCTGCCGCAGCTCGAACGCTTCATATTCGATCGGATAGAACAGCTCGGCCGCCTCCGCCGGCAAATTCATGCAGTTTCCGAGCGGATCCATCGTGACGTTCATGCCGTCGTTGAATGGCGTCCCTCCCCAACCTCCGGCAGGCAAGTCGGAGAACACGTCCGAGCGTCCCTGCGGATCAACCACGGAAGCCACGAACCAGTTGCACTCGGAGAAAGTCGATGCAGTCACGCGGTCCGGAATCGCCTTGGCCAACGCTTGCCAGATGGCACTCGTGATCTTCGACGACGTCAGGGTCGTACAAGCGATCGTCGGTGCCGGCCATTTGGCGTTCAGCCAGCAGTCGTCGGGCAACACGATCCTGATCGGTGCGAACATGCCTGCGTTCGACGGGGCATGCGGCGCCAGGAAAAACTGCACCGAGTAGAATGCGGCAGAAGCCGTGTTGGCGAAGGGCGAGTTGATCGCGCCTTTGCAGATGGGATCGGACCCCGTGAAGTCGATCGTGATGTCGGAGTCCTTGATGGTGAGGGTGACCTTGACCTTGATCGGATCCTCGGAAAAGCCGTCGGTATCCGCGAAGTCCTCGGCTTCGTAGACGCCGTCCGGAATTTCCTCGATCGCCTTACGGGCGATCCGCTCGGTGTAGCTGATCAACTCGCGCATCGCCGCCTTGAGGGTCTTGACGCCGTAACGGGCCGCAGCACGTTGGAGCTCGCTTTCCGACGCCTTCAATGCTCCGAGATGGGCCTGCAGGTCGCCCTTGATGAAGTGCGGCGTGCGGGTGTTGTTCATAATGATCGCGAGGAAGTCCTCGTTGATCTCGTAGTTCTCGTAGAGCTTGATCGGCGGGAGGCGAAGGCCTTCGGCCGCGATGTGCGTGCCGAATGATTGTCCACCCGCTGCGCCGCCTCCCAGATCCATCCAGTGTCCGCGGCTGCCGGCGAACCCGATCAACTCCTCCTCGTAGAAGATGGGCATCGTGAAATTGATGTCGTTGATATGCGTTCCCCCGCAGTAGGGGTCGTTGAGCGCGATGATGTCGCCGGGCTTGAGCGTCTCGATCGGAAAACGCTTCATCGAGGCATCGGCGCTGTACTGCATCGCCGCGAGATGGACCGGGCAGTTGGCCGCCTGGGCCAGCAGCCGCAGCTCCGGATCGTAGATTGCGTTGGAGAAGTCCAACATGTCCGCGAGAATCGACGAAAACGAAGTCCTCTGCAGCACGGTCGTCATACGCGAGCAGGCGTAGTCGAACATGTTGCGCAGTACCTCGAATGTCACGAGGTCGATTTCCTTGCTCGCGACCACCGGCGCGCTTCCGTTCTGAAGTTTCATGTTACCTCCGGTATTTCTTAGTTGATCGAAACGATCAGGTTGCCACTGGTGTCGACGAGTCCCTCGCAGTGAGGGGGCACAATCGCGATCGAGTCGCTGTATTCGACGACTGCCGGTCCTTTGACCTTCGATGCCGGAGCGAGGTCGCGCCAGCTGTAGATCGAGGTATCGACCCATTTGCCGTCGAAGTAGACCGCGCGGGTGCCGGCCTTGGCGTCCGGCTTCGGATTGGTGAAATTGAACTCCGGCGGCTGCTTGAGCTCGCCCACCGCGGTGATGCCGACCGCCACGAAGGCAATCTGGAAGTCCGTCGAGCTAACGCCGTATTCATGCTGGTGCGCCGCATGAAACGCCTTGGCGAGGGCCGGAAGATCCGATTTCGTGATGACGCCGTCCGGAAGATCGGTGTCGACTTCGTAGGTCTGACCGACGTAGCGCATTTGAGCGGTACGCTTAAGGGCCATCCCCTCGCCGCGGATGCCGTCTTCGGCGAGGCGCTGACGGGCCTTCTTGTCGAGATCGCTGAGGATCTGGTTGAGATGCTCGAGGTCGACCTCGTCGATCGTCGAGTAGATGAACGCCTCCAGGTCGTGCCGCAGATTCATCGCGGTTGCACCCAGCGCTGAAGCGACGCCCGCTTGTGCCGGGATGATGACCTTCGGGATGTTCATGGCGCGGGCGACGAAACAGGCATGCATCGGACCTGCGCCGCCGAAGCTTGCGAGAGTGAAGTCTCTTGGATCCCGGCCACGCGCGACGACGACGCCCTTCACGGCCTGCCCCATCTTTTCGCAGTTAATGCGGATCATGCCTTCGGCGACCTCGAGCCGCGACATGCCGACCTGGGCGGCGAGCGAATCGATCGCCCGCTCTGCGGCCGACACATCCAGCTCGAACTTGTCGCTCAGCGAGGGATGCAGACGGCCGAGGATCAGATTCGCGTCGGTGATGGTCGGCTTCGTGCCGCCTCGTCCGTAGCAGGCAGGTCCCGGTTCGGAGCCCGCGCTCGCCGGCCCCACGCGGAGCGAACCGCCTTCGTCGACCCAACTGATCGAACCGCCGCCGGCGCCGACGCTATGGATGTCGAGCATCGGAACGCTGACCGGGGTTTCCCATTCGATCTCGTAGTTTCGCGTGATGAGCCCTTGCCCTTGCTCGATGATCGAAGCATCGAAGCTCGTACCGCCGACGTCGGTATGAATGATGTTCGGGATCTGGGTCGTACGCGTGAGGTAGGATGCGTAGGCGACACCTCCGGCGGGACCGGACTCGATCAGTTCTTCCGGGCGCTTCTTCGCGTTTTCGATGCCCATGGCGCCGCCATTGCTCTTGAGGATCAAAAGAGATCCGGCAAAGCCCTTAGCGCGCAGCGCCTCGACGAGCTGGTCGAAGTAAGACGTCATGACCGGCATAAGGCAGGCGCGGATGGCCGTCGTGACGAAGCGAGCGTGCTCTCGGAATACAGGTCGGGTTTCTGCGGAGATCGCGACGTGAACGTTCGGAATCTCCTTCAGAAGGATTTCCCGCACGCGCTCCTCATGGACGGGATTCGCGTACGAATTGATGAAGGCGACGCCGACGGCCTGCAACTCGCGCTCGGCGATAGTCCGCGCGATCTTCTTTACATCCGCCGCATCGAGCGGACGGCGGATTTCTCCTCTCGCGGAAACTCGTTCAGCGAGGCTGAACCGGTTGCGACGCTTGATGAGAGGCATCGGCTTGGTTTGGTAGGGATCGTAAAGCGACTTGCGATGCTGCCTGGCGATCTCGATGGTGTCGCGGAAACCCTCGGTGGTAATGAATGCCGCATCGGGGTAGTTTCGTTCGATGAGCGAATTCGTGCCGGTGGTCGTGCCGTGCATGAAGAAGTTGATCTCGGCAAAGGGCACGCCGGCCTTCTCGACGGCCTCGATGACGCCGCGCGACCTATTGTCTTTGGTCGTTAGCACCTTTCCCGTCCGGTGCTCCTGCGTCTTTTCGTTCCAAGCAAACAAATCGGTAAAAGTACCGCCGACGTCCACGCCAACTCGCCACATATTAAACCTTCCTGTTTGCAAAACTACCCAACGTCAACGGAAGTCTCGAGAGACGAGCCGACTGCGTTGGGACCAATTGAATTGATCGGACTGTTACGTTCCAGTGCATAAGGCGCTCTGATCGACGCGCCCCTGTTACTTCCCTGTTGCTTCGAAAAATGACGGTGGCCTCGTTCGATGAGCGCACGCGGCGACCCGTACGGACCGCGCTGCCCGCGAAGGACAATCTCCGCGGGCTTGCCACCCGCACGACGCTGATCGGGATTGAGTGGAGGAGCGTGGTGCTCCGGCCATGCCCCGACGGCATTCCACCCCGGCCGAGCCGGATTTCGTTGTTCGTCGGATCGCATTCCACGCGCTTCCTCCGGAGATCCTGATTGATCTATCAAAAATCTGTGATGTAGTCTGACCTCGCGCCGGGAAAGAGGAAGGTCCAGTTTTCGCGCAGTTGACAGGGCCACTGTGGAGGAGTCGGACGGAATGAGGCGCAGCAGGTTCAGCGAGGAGCAGATCCTCGCAATCTCGAAGGAGCAGGAGGCTGGCTTGGCGATGGCGGATGTAAGCCTGCAAGATCGGCCGCCGCGAGATCTGTACCACGGACCGACTTCGGCCCAGCCCCTATCTTTTTAGTGCGCCGGCCATGAGCTTGACGCCTTTGATAATTGCTGGCTCTTCCAAGGCCGAATATCCCATAACGAATCCTGCCCGGATTGGCGGAGCCGAATAGTAGGCGGTAACGGGATAGATGCCGACGCCGACTTCTTCCGCACGCTTGACCATCATGTAACTTTCGTCGCTGCGCCGGTTCGCGAACCAGACGAGCATGTGCAGCCCTGCGTCAGCGCCGGAAACCGAGACTTCATTGCCAAATTCCTGAGTTAGGCATTGAAGTAGCGTCCTCCGGCGCTCCGCATTGCGCTTTCGGGTTCGCCTGAGGTGCCGTTCGAAATGCCCCTCGACGATAAAGTCTGTTAGTGCATCTTGTTGCAGGCTAGAGGTGTGCCTGTCGGCGATGTGTTTGAGTGTCTTGACGATGTCGATCAATGCGGGAGGCAGCACGAGATATCCCACGCGAAGCCCAGGGAAGAAGGTCTTCGACATCGTGCCTGCGTAGATGACGTGCCCGTGTCGATCGAGTCCTTGAACGGCTTCCACCGGCCGACTGTCGTAGCGGTACTCGCTGTCGTAATCGTCCTCTAAAATATAGGCGCCCGTCTCGCGCGCCCATGCGAGAAGATCGAGGCGCCGAGCCAGCGACATGACCACTCCGGTCGGAAACTGATGCGATGGCGTAACGTAGGCGAGACGTGCGCGCCGCGCTGCATGAGGCAATTCGTGGACGCAGAGACCGTTCGCGTCGACATGTCCGGGGACGATACGCGCGCCGGCGGCGAGAAAGGCTTCTCGCGCGCCGGGGTAGTACGGGTCTTCGGCAACGACTACATCGTTCGGATCTATCAGTGCGCGAACGATAAGGTCGAGCGCCTGTTGGGATCCGTTGACGATCACGAGCTGCTCATCGGTGCAATTGACCCCGCGCGATCGACGAAGATAGTCGGCAATAGCCGAACGAAGCCGGGGTTGCCCCGCCGCCGTGCCGTACTTCAGCGAATCGATGGCCGAATTGCGCGCGTGACGCGTCAGCAACTTCCGCCATAGATCGAAAGGAAAATCGGCAATGCTCGGCAATCCGTACCGGAAATCGTAGTCCAATCGAGTGGTCCGCTGCGTATAGAAAGGCGTCGGAGAGACGTGCGCTCGGGTCGCATAAGCCGACAAGCCGAAATGACCGCTGTTCTCGCTTTCTGCGGGGGCCGCCAAACTGTCCAAGGGCGCATCGGGCAAGTCCGGACTGACGAATGTACCCGACCCGACCTCGCCTACGATGTATCCTTCGGCGAGCAATTGCTCGTATGCCAATAAAATCGTATTGCGAGAGACACCTGCTTCTTGGGACAGATCACGCGTAGAGGGGAGGCGAGCCTTTTCTGGAAGAACGCCGGTGAGAATTTGATCTCGAATAGCTCGATAAATCTGCTGATACCGCGCTCCGATTCCATCCGTCTTCAGCAGCATCGAAATGGCCCCATCAAAGATCCTAGATACGAAGCATGGTTCTCCCGCGGCCACGAAGAATGCGCGCCGTTTGGATGGTCGTCAACAAAAATGGCCCTAATCGGCGATTTAAAAAGGACAAAATTCCATACCACTTGCGCGCCGCAACGCGGTGCTTTGGTGCCACCCGGATATTGAAGGGGCGTTGTCCCAATATCACCGACGGCGGCTGCCACGCTGGTGCCGAGACTGGCGGGATGCGCTTATTGGTCGTGCGACGCTAAAGGTCATTCAGAGGGGAAGGGACGACTGGAACCGGGTGGCCCAGTCATGGGAGAAACGCAAGCTTCCCACTCAGTTCTGACACCCGATGACAGAACAAATGGGATGAAATCCTATAGGGACGACGCGATGGAGTGCCGCCCTTACAAGCGACCTGACATGCTCGCGTAGCGGCTTGATCTGTCGCTATGCCTTTGTCTATCACGGCACGGAGCCGGAAGATCAAACGGATCGACTCCTAGCCAGATGGGTTCGACCTGTGCAATAACGGCTTCGAGACTATCGAGCATTTCTCAGATCTCCGCGCGAGACACTTTGAGAGAGGGCATCGGCCGCAGGCTGATCGAAAGGGATATGGCCATCCGATGAGGTTCAGCAACGGGGTCGGACGATTTCAACGGCACTCTATGGGTGACGCCCTACCCAACGGACAAGTCCTTCTAGGACTTTGCCGACCGCGCGGCCTGCCAGAATTGGGCCGCGCGGTCGTTAGCAAATTGATCCCGGCTTCGCGGGAAGCGTCCGATCAGTCAGCCGCCCTTATAGGGGCGGCTGACGTCAAATGCCGTAACGTGCTCAGGCACCGTCGCATCTTCCGGAACGAGTACGTCGCGTTGTGGAACTCCGCCCACTAAAGAGATAGGCAGTACGCCGGCCCAAACCGGAACAGCGGCATCTTCCGGATCGCCAGGAGGTCCTGATCGCGACTTGGCCGACGCTTCGTCAATCTTCATGCGCAGAACGGAAGTCGCCTTCAACTCTTGCGCGGTCATCGGGCGCATCATATCCCAACGTCCGGGGAACAGGCCTTCGAGTAAATGCTTCAAGCTCTCGGTCTTCTCACCGGGATCAGCCACCAGTTCGGCCTCGCCAAACAACATCGCCGAACGGTAATTTACCGAGTGATTGAAGGCCGAGCGGGCCATCACGAACCCGTCAAAGTGTGAAATCGTGATGCAGACCGGATGGCCTTCCACAGATTCCAGCATCCGACTGGCCGCGGAACCATGCCAATAGATGTAATCCCCCTCGCGCCAATATAGCGTGGGCGTAACGAATGGAGCATCGTCGATCACATAGCCGACGTGGCACAGGAAGCCGGCATCGATTACGTCAAAAAGCGACTGCTTGTCGTACTTCCCGCGCTGATGCATCCGACGCGCCCGCACACGTTCCGTCTTGGGAGGGGTTGTAGTGTCTTGCATAGAAACCTTCTTCCGTGGAGTTTATCTAGCGTTGGCAGGACCTGCGTAACGGCGTGAACGTTTGTCGCTGGAGTATGCCCGTCATGCAGTTCCGCGTAAGAACCACTTCGTCAAAAACGGTGCACTCCACTCCGGGTCGATCAACACCGCTCCGATAACTCATCGGCCGCCTCGGTCGTGCAGCGATCTGCTTTGGGTGTGAGCTAGCAGCCGCAGTCGTCCCATGACCAACCGAGTCTGGTGATTTGTCCTTCGTGGTTCTCAGGTTGAAGACCGTCAGCGCCAGCGTGGCGGCTAATTTTTGAGCCGTGTGGCATAGGTCTTCGATAGGATCTTCCAGGTTGCCGCATCCCTAGCGAAGATAAGTGTATCTTCGAAATATGACGTAGCGTTCTCGATCATAACCCGAGCGATGGCCAGATCGCGATCGATGAAGGAAAGCGACCTTACCTCCTCCAATCGATTGGATATCTCGATTGGTTTGCGGGTCCGCACCATATCGAGATATGCGGCGATCGCGAGAGACCGCGGGCCATCCTTTTCCAGCGAGTACAAGTGCGCGGACGCGTGAAACACCTTCGATAGCAGGTCGGCGTCGGAATTGTAGAAGCCATCCATATATGATCGCAAAGCTGAGAGAACGCCGCGGAACTTCTCGGCCTCGACACCGAGCCAATTCATCTGTCCGTTCATAGCCATCGCCCTTCTTAGCAACCGACGGCCACTTTTGGCGTCGGACACACATATACCTCGTCGCGGCTTGGCTTACCTAAGCGGCAAGGCGGCACGGCAAGTGAAGCGAGCCAAAAAGTGGGCTGCACCAAAGTTCGTATTCGCTGGCACCCCGATCCAATAGGTCCAATTGGATGCAATTCGACGGAGCCAAACACAATGGCTTCGTATGCTTGGATCAGACGCACGAGGCGCGGCGAAAGTGAATGCGTCGCAACGGCGCTCTTCAGCCGTCCTCGACAACGATCGAGCCGATGAGGATCATGGCGCCATGACGATCACGGACGCACGGACTGGCATGGCTAGGTTCAGGAGGGAGCCGGCGCTTACAGGCCGGCCGGCCTTCTGTCATTTTGATCCTTCTGGCCACTACCCTATCCCACCCAGGCAGAGATATTTGATCTCGAGATAGTCCTCGATTCCGTACTTCGATCCCTCACGCCCGTTGCCGCTTTCCTTCATCCCTCCGAAGGGGGCGACTTCGCTTGATATGAGCCCTTCGTTGATGCCGATGATGCCGTATTCCAGCGCCTCGGCTACCCGGAAAATCCGTCCGATATCGCGGCCATAGAAATAGGCGGCCAAACCGAATTCGGTGGCATTTGCGAGTTTGACGACTTCAGTCTCGGAGCTGAAGCGAAACACCGGCGCGACCGGGCCGAATGTCTCTTCCCTGAAGATCAGCATGTCCGGCGTTGCATCGGCGAGAACCGTCGGGCGGTAGAACGTCCGTCCCAATTCATGGCGTTCTCCGCCGGTCAGAACGCGCGCGCCTTTGCTCACGGCGTCCTTGACGTGGCGATTGACCTTCTCGACCGCATCCTCATTGATCAGCGGCCCGATGGTCACGTCGGGGTCAAAACCACTCCCAATCTTCAGGGCGTTGACTGCTTCGGTCAATTTCGCGACGAAAGCGTCATAGATCCGGTCATGCGCAAACAAGCGATTGGCGCAAACGCAGGTCTGCCCGGCATTGCGGTATTTGGAGGCGAGCGCCCCTTTTACGGCCGCGTCCAGGTCCGCGTCGTCGAACACGATGAAGGGGGCGTTGCCGCCCAGTTCCATCGACGTCCGCTTCACGGTCGACGCAGCCTGAGCGATGATCTTCTTGCCGACTTCGGTTGATCCGGTGAAGGTCACCTTGCGCACGATGGGGCTCGAGGTCATTACCCCGCCGATTTCGGTCGCGGACCCGGTTAAGACCGAGAAGACGCCGCCCGGAATGCCCGCTCGCTCGGCCAGCACCGCAAGCGCCAAGGCCGAAAGCGGCGTCTCTTCGGACGGCTTCACCACCATCGCACAACCCGCGGCCAGCGCCGGCCCGGCCTTCCGGGTGATCATTGCCGCAGGGAAGTTCCACGGCGTGATCGCCGCGCAGACTCCAATCGGCTGCTTCAGGACGACGATACGCCGGTCGGAGGCGAAGCTTGGAATGGTATCACCGTAGATGCGCTTTCCTTCCTCGGCGAACCACTCGACGTAAGATGCCGCATACACGATTTCGCCGCGACTCTCCGCCAGCGGCTTGCCTTGCTCGGCCGTCATGATCGTTGCCAGGTCTTCTTGGTTGGCAACGATCAAATCGAACCATTTGCGGAGCAGCGCGGCCCGCTCCTTTGCCGTCAGCGCGCGCCAAGCTGGCCAAGCTGCGTCGGCGGCGGCAATCGCGCGGTTGGCTCCGGCCGCCCCCATGTCGGGTACGGTCGCCAACAGTTCGCCGGTTGCGGGGTTCGTCACCGCTAAAGTGGCACCACTGTCAGCCAGCGTCCAGGCGCCGTCGATATAGCAGGCGCCGCGCAGGAGTGAGCCGTCGGCCAAATCGAGCGGGCGGCTTGTGGTCTTTGCTTGTGACGTCATAGGCGTACCGGTCCAATAGAATCAACTCGAAGCGCCGCGCCATGTGGGTTCACGAAGCATTTGCAATGTGCCAGCTTGCATGAGGTCCCGGAACGCGGTCGCTACAGCCGACGTTCAAAACGACTCGCTGGGAAGAGTTCGCCACAGCTAAAGTGGCTTAAACGCGTTCCAGCCCAATACTCCCGTCAGCCGCCCGGCATTTTCATAGGCTACAACAAAGAGGGCCGCGGACCTTGTCCGCCTGCGCCCGGGCCTGCCTGCCCGATGGTTCGAAGCCTATGCTCTCAGCGGGGCGGGACGATGGGCGGATTCCAGCTAGGGCTGGCTCAGGTAAGACTTACGGGCGGAAAAGACGCCGACGCGGCAGGCTTTCGCCCGTCCGCGCCGACGCTGAGGCAGGGTTACTTGAAGCGGACCTTCAGCGACACACCGTAAGTGCTCGGCATGCCCGTGGCCTGGGTGATGATGTCGTTGTACGAGATGACGTTCTGGACGTTGAACGTGTTGAACACGTTCTTGCCCCAGGCCGAAATGGTCAGCTGGTCACCGGGGAACTCATAGCCGATACGGGCATCGACCAGGGTGTAGCCATCGATCCGGAACGGATAGGGCTTGAGCGACCGGGCGGGCGCGCCGGGAATGCGCAGGACGCTGCCGCCAATATAGGCATCGACATCAGACCGATAGTTCACCGAACCGCCGACGAAGACTGATCCACCATTGCCCGTCGGGACGCGGTAATCGACGTCGCCGGTCAAGCTCCAGCTCGGGGCGAAGGGCAGACGGTTGCCGGCGAAATTGAACGGCTGATTGCGGTTCGGACCGCCGATGTTCCCGAACACCGTGGTGGCTGTGTATTCATCCACCTTGGTCTTGAGGTAGCTGGCCGAGCCCGTCAGGGTCAGGCCTGACACAGGCCGGACGACAAGGTCGGTTTCAACGCCGAAGATATGCGACTTCGGCACGTTGTCGAGGCGCTGGAGCAGGCCGAAGTTCACGTCCTGGAACGTGCCCTGGATCTGCTTGTCCCGGTAGTCTTGATAGAAGATCGCGCCAGTCCATTGTACCGCGTTGCCCAGGAACCTGGCCTTGAAGCCGCCTTCGTACGAGGTGACCTGTTCCTGTTTGGCAGGCTTGAAAGTGTCGGTCGTGGTGGCGGTGAGCACCGGGAAGCTGCCAGCCTTGAAACCCCGCGAGACGTTGGCGTAGACCAGCAGGTCGCTCGTCGGCTTGAAGTCAATACCCACCTTCCACGAGACGTTATTCTCGGAAAGGCGGTCAAGGTAAGGCTTGCCGTTCGAGAAATCCGGGAAGAGCGAGAAGCAGGCACCGGGATTGTTTATGCCGAGACCGAACGCGACCGAAGCGCGCTGATCGGGCGTGTTGTCGCTGTTGCACAACCGCTCGTGGTTGACCGAGTGAGTGTAGCGGATGCCCCCTTTCAGGGTGAGCTGATCGGTCAAATCGAATTCGCCGTTGGCGAAGGCGGCGACATTGTCCATCTTGCCCCGGCTGTCGATGGTCGAGATATGAGCCCAGGCGACAGCCGCATTGGACACCCCGTTGTCACCGAAGGGAATGTCCTGGGATTCAACCACCTTGCTGTGGTTGTAATTGCCTCCAACGGTCCAGCGGAACTGCTGGCCGGGAGCCGCGGCGTTGGAGATCCGCACTTCTTGCGAAAAGTCGCTGATCGTGCCCTCGTCGCGGGGATTGTCGACAAATTGATAGGGAGAGCCGTCCAGGTCGAAGGACATGTTCTGGGTGAGCCGGCTGAAGCCTGTGATCGAGGTGATGGCGATGCTGTCGCTCAACTCCAGGTCAGCGCGCAGGGTGGCCTGGAACAGGTTGCGGTCGCCCGCCGGCACGGCGGGCTTCGTAATGGACTGGAAGCCCGGCGTGTAGCCCGGGGCGGGATTGAGCGGGAAAGGCAGCCCGCCGGTCAGCGGACCGGGGGTGCGGGCAATCGTCGACCAGCTCGCGGCACGGAGGTTTCGCGGCGCGAGGACCGAATTCAGCTCCGCAAAGGTCGGCGTCGCGGTAGTCGACGGCAGAGAGGCAATCAGCTGCAGCGCCTGCGGCTGCGAGCGATCGACCGATCCGTTGATATTCAGCTCGAATTTCAGCCGGTCGCTGGGCTGCCAGGCAGTAATAAGGCGGCCGGCAAAGTAATTCTCTGTCCCATTCTTCTGCGAGGGATTAAGGAAATTATACTGCCAGGCGTCGCGATGCTTGGCATCGAACGCCAAGCGCATCTGCACGGTGTCGCTGATCGGCCCGCTGATGTAGCCGCTGCCGTGTATTTCGTTGAAGCGGCCATAGTCGAGGTTGAAACCGGCCTGGAGATCCTTGGTCGGCTTGGCGGCGACGTAGTTGATCGCCCCACCGGTCGAGTTCTGGCCGAACAGCGTACCCTGCGGGCCCTTCAGGACTTCAACACGCTCAAGGTCATACAGCGAGTGGCCGGCGAGGACCGGGAAGGTCAGCGGCGCCTGATCCATCGAGATGCTGACCGCCGGATAGACGCCCAACGCGTCGGCATTGTAGCCGATACCGCGCAGGGTATAGACCGGGGTGCTGTGGGTGGACGGCGCCAGCGCCATGCCCGGAACGTATTTGACCAGATCTTCGGCCTTGCCGATGTTGCGCCGCTCGAGCAGCGAGGTGTCGAACGCCGCGATGCTGGCACCGACCTTGTTGATGCTTTCATTGCGCTTGTTGGCCGTGACGATGATTTCGCCGGTCGATTCCGCGCTTGCCTCGGCGGACGATGCGTCGGCGGCTTGAGCCCAGGCTGGTGCGGCGCTGGCCGTGAAGACGACGGCCGCAGAAGCAAGCAGGCCGGACCGTGAGATGATATTCATTGTATTCCCCCTGTCATGAATTATCAATATGAGTGGTGGACTCTGGATTGGATAAGAGCCTTGTTGGCTCATTGTGCTTGTCGCTCCCCCAGGGTCGTTGCGGGCTGACGGCGGCCTGCGGGTTCGCGCAGGGCCGCCGTCAGCAGCAGCCAGTAATTATTCCGGGAGCCTATCGCGGGAGACGACCGACAATTTCTTGCAGAACGGCCCCTTGGATGTCCATGTGATGTGCTGGCCGGCCGAAAGGCCGATCACGTCGCCCGCCCTGAAGGAGTGTTTCCTGCCGCTTTCGGTTTCGATCACGTCTACCTCGCCCTCGAGGAGAAGGATGGTTTCATCGCCGTTCGTGCAGGTATAGGGCGTTGTGAGCGTGCCGTTTTCATCGACAAAACTGCCGGCAATTCCCCTGCCCGAACGCCATACGGCGGACATGAACGAGCCGGTCGAACCTTGGGCCCTGATGGCGTAGTAATCACCTGCGATCAGCGCGCCTTCCTGGGGTTCGACGAAGGGAAAAACCTCCCAGTCGTCTGGATTGTCGCTGATATTGGTGACCTTGAGATCTTGCGGTGGATTTGCCGTGGCCTCGGTGCCGTTCCAGATGCACCAGTACATCTTGAAGGCCGGCGCCTCGATGTCCCATCTAACTTCGAGGCCCTTGGGCGCGTTGATGACCGAGCCGGGGCCGACGCGAAAGCTCTCGCCGGTGGAAATCACCGCAAGCGTCGCGCTGCCGTCGATCACGCAGGCAAGTTCATCGCCGAGCGGCGAAGAACTCACAAACGTGTGAGATCCGTCCGCGTTCGCGCCCGGAGCGGTCGGCCCGGTCCGCCAGAACCCGGCCTGCAGCGATCCCGACGTACCTTCCGGCCGGCTGATCGTCACTTCGCCGTGGACCTGCTTGCCAAGACCCGGTTCGATCCACTCCAACGGCGCCCATTGATCGGCCGGCGGATTCTGGACACCGCGGTGTACCGTATAACGCGGTCCGGACTGAACGTCGTGCAATGAACCGGTGGCCATATTCTCGCCTTCTTGGATTGCGCCTTCACTGGGAATTGCGCCTTCACTGATTTTAAGTGCTGTGCGGCCACGAGAGGCGCCAGCCCATGTTGCAATATTGATGTAAAAGCGGGCCATGTCCTAGAACCATGATTTATGTTTTCGATGGTGCCATTTCGCCTGCCGCGGCGCGCGTTGCACCTTAGCCCCGTTAGTCTCCCAGTAGATGGGACCCCGAGGAATCCGGGGGCATGCTTCGCTCTGGTGCCCTGCTTGGACTACCCGCGCCGTCTTCGGCCGGATGCTGGCGAGGTTTTTCCCAGCGAGGTCGGAAAGGCGCGGTAACGGACGTATCGCGATTTGCGCGCAACAATCGCGAATGGCATTAGCGTTCGAGATCTGCATTGCCGTTGATGTGCGCTTGATCGTCCAGGTGACCGTCCCAACGGGACTGTCGAAAGGCGAGCGCAGAGCGGCGACACGTCGCTTAGCGGAAATCTTCGGGCAAGCTTCGCAGGCTGATCTGGCTCCGTCAAAAATGCCCGAAATGGCCCTAGGTCGCGGGGGCAGACGTGCTTTAGCTAGATCCGCGCGGCGCTCTTCTGATTGTCGCGATGAAAATGAAAGCTGTAGCGTCCCGTGACGATCTTAGCGACTTCGGCAATCAAGGAAGACAAAGTTGATCGATCTCACCGGCAAGTCCGTAATTATTACCGGCGCAGCCAGCGGCATAGGGCGTGCGACGGCGATACTCGCCGCCAGCCTTGGCGCGAATTTGACGCTGGGGGACCGCACCGAAGAAGCCGGGGCCAGCGTCGTCGATGAGATCGAAGCTGCCGGGGGAACGGCGCAATTCTTGCGGTGCGATGTGGCGCAGGAAGACGATGTCGAGGCGCTCGTTGCCGCCGCGGTGTCCCGGTACGGACAGCTGGACGGCGCGCTCAACAACGCCGGCCGCCTCAGCGTAGGCAAAGATCTCCATGACCTCACCTGGAATGAAATTGAGCAGGTCTACGCCGTCAACGTGAAGGGCGTGTTCCTGTGTATGAAATATGAGATCAGGGAGCTTCTCCGCGCAGGTGGCGGGTCGATCGTAAACACCGCCTCGGGGAGCAGCGTCGTCGCCTTCCCGCGCGCCGCCGATTACGTCAGCAGCAAGCACGCGGTATTGGGGCTGACGCGCGCCGCTGCGCTCGACTACGCACAGCACAACATTCGGGTGAACTGCGTCATGCCGGGGACAGTGTTGACCCCGATGCTCGAAGGGCTTTTCGAATCGGCACCGGAAACCAAGGCCTTCCTTGAGTCGCGAATTCCGATGGGTCGGCTGGCACAGCCGGAGGAAATGGCGGGCAGCGTTATCTGGATGCTTTCAAACCAGGCCTCGTATGTGACCGGCGCCGCAATCTCGGTGGACGGCGGGTATACGACGACCTGAGCCAGGCTGATGCCCCCTTGTCGGCACGTTCGGATCGTGGCCATTCTGGCGTGATATGGAGGCAGGCGCGACCTGACCATATCCCCGTGAAGTTTCGCAGCGCGGCCCTCTTCGGGGTATCGCGATTAACATGCAAGAAGGCCTACTCGAGAATTCGGCCCCAGCGCACCGGAGGATTTCATGCCTGAATACAAGCTGCTCATCAATGGTCGCCTGGTCGATGGTGCAGGGGTCATGGACGTCATCAACCCCGCCACGGAGGAGGTGCTGGCGTCATGCCCGCGCGCGTCCGAAGCGCAGCTCGACCAGGCGGTCGCGGCTGCCAAGGCGGCCTTTCCCGCGTGGGCGCGGACTCCGATCGAGGAGCGTCGCGAGGCGATCCTGCGACTTGCCGAGGCGATCCATGCCGATGCCGGTCCGCTAGCCCGCCTGCTGACCCAGGAACAGGGCAAGCCGCTCGCGGAAGCCGAGGCTGAAATCGCCTATAGCGAGGCCTTTATCCGCCAGATGGCAACCCATGAACTGCCGGTGCGGGTTCTGGAGGACAACGACAATCGTCGCGTGGAAGTGCAGCGCCGCCCGCTCGGCGTTGTCGGTGCGATCATTCCGTGGAACTTCCCCGTGCTGATCCTCGCCTTCAAGCTGCCCTTTGCGCTACTCGCGGGCAACACGCTTGTGGTGAAACCGGCGCCGACCACGCCGCTCGCGACATTGCGCATTGGCGCATTGATGGCGGACATCTTCCCCGCGGGTGTGGTCAATATCGTCACGGACCAGAACGATCTCGGCGCGCGCCTGACCAGCCATCCCGACGTCGCGAAAATCAGCTTCACCGGGTCAACCGAAACGGGTCGCAAGGTCATGGCCGGCGCCGCCGCCTCGATCAAGCGCCTGACCCTTGAGCTTGGCGGCAATGACGCCGCGATCGTGCTCCCGGATGCCGACCCCGTGAAAGTGGCGCCGGGCATCTTCCAAGGCGCGTTTCTCAACGCGGGCCAGGTCTGCCTGGCAATCAAGCGCGTCTATGCCCATTCGGATGTCTATGACGCCTTGTGCGCCGAACTCGCCCGTCTCGCCGAGGAGGCTGTTGTCGATGATGGCCTGAAACAGGGGGCGCAGGTCGGCCCCCTTCAGAACAAGGCGCAATACGAGAAAGTGAAGGCTTTCCTGGACGACGCCAGAAGCACTGGTACCATTGTGACCGGCGGCATGGTTCCCGATCGGCCCGGATTTTTCGTCCGGCCAACCATCGTCCGCGATATCGAGGATGGTGCGCGGCTGGTCGATGAGGAGCAGTTCGGGCCGGTTCTTCCGATCATTCGTTTCGACGATCCGGAAGACGCGCTTGCCCGCGCCAATGCATCCTCGATGGGGCTCGGCGGTTCGATCTGGTCGAACGATCGCGCCGCCGCCTATGATCTCGCCAGCCGTATGGAAGCGGGCACCGTGTGGATCAACAAGCATCTGGATTTCGGTCCGACAATTCCGTTCGGGGGCGCCAAGCAGTCCGGAATCGGCGCCGAATTCGCGGAAGAAGGATTCCACGAGTTCACCCAGATTCATGTCATCAACGAAGCGCGATAGGCCATTCCTCACCGCCGATCCGGCACAGATTTCGGACCGGCGAGACCCGATCTCATTAAATTCGATCGATATCAATGAGGTATATTTCAGGGTATCAGCAGAAAATCGACATAAACTATGTAGCGAACCATAGTGATAGCACAGGATTTCGATCCCTCGCCTTGCTACTGAGAGCCCCCAGAAAGTGATCTCGCGTCACCGAACAGGCTCTGATCAGATTCGGCCTTTCGTGAGATATTGGCGGTCGAACTCGCGCAGCTTAAATCCGGCGCGGGGTAGGAGTCCGCCATGCCGCCACGGGGCGATAAGGTAGGTCGCGCGACGGAGCTGCAATCCACGCCGGCTTTCATTACGATTGATGAGTTTGCAGAAATTGCTCGCATATCGCGACGCACGCTCTGCCGATTAAGGCAATCCCGGCCAGCGGGATTTCCCACCGAATATGACCTCGGGCTAAGCGCGGCGCCGACACGGAATTGCCGCCGACCTCGCTTCAAGCTCGCGGAGGTTCAGGCGTGGCTGGACTCACGAGCCCTCTGGTGACCCGCGCGGTGAATGTGCCAGCTTCTGTGTTGATGGGCGGTACGAAGATCACCAACTACCTGCGAAATCGCTAGGTTTCCGCGATTTTTTGGTTGAACTCGGAATAATTATTGCGTCTCAGGTAGCAAGCCCTCCTTTTACTCGTGGCGTTTGGGCAGGTTGGCCATGAGTGTCGGCAGACAAACGCCGAAACGGGATAACGAGGTGGTTCCAGCACTAATTCGCAACACCCTCCAGCTGTTGAAGTTAGGGGGCTATATCAATTAGGCGCTTTCGAAGCATGTTCTTCGTGACTTTCTCAAGCGTGGCGCGCGGCATTGCTCGTGCTTCATGAATTCCGAGCGGAAGCGGACCTGCGCGAAGGTCTGGCTCGGCTGGGCGCCCAATATCTGGCCGGGCGGCTCGCGGCGCTCCCCATTGCCAACATGCGGACGCTTGCAAGCCTTCCCCGTGACTCCGCGATGGGGCTGAGTTTTTCGCGACCGTGCTGAAGCCGGCATGGCAGCTGCTCGCTGAGCGGTTCTCGGTCCTCATGGAGGAGGGGCGTTTGAGAAAGGCCGATCCGTGGGACGCGGCGATGCATTGGAAGGGCCTGAACGAAGGCGATCTGCTGGAGCCGCGGCTGATCGGCGCGAGCTCGGGCCCCGATACCGGGGAGATCAAACGGGTCGCAACGCTCGTGGCCGACGCTTTCTTGCAGATCTACGGTCCGGAAGGAAATTGAAGCATTGAAGGGCAATCAGCGTCGTCCCCTGCATAGTTACGTTCGACGACGTCACCTCCGGACTTAGTCCGTCCCAGTTCAATCTGTAAACTGCATTTTATCGGGAGCCGCGGCTTCTCGCGGGGATGTCTAAAACTCTATGGGAACCATTGAGCGGAGGAGCCTGCCGGCGGGCTTGTGCTCAATCCTGTGTCGTTGACCTGAAGCTGCTACTCTGGTACTAACAGAAACCGGCAGATTTCTGCCGATATTGGCCGCGTTGTTTGAGCGGCTTCGGAATCATAATCCGCGTGTCGGGGGTTCAAGTCCCTCCTCCGCTACCATTGCGAATCACAGCCAAAACCTCGCATTTCTCCCGCTTCTACGCGGCTTCTTGGGCGTCGAGGTTTCGCAGACTCGTATGTACCGATCGGTAACAATTGGGCTCATGTAGACCCATTTGGACGGCTCTTGTGAACTGATTTGTGAACTGATTTCGTCGCCTCGCATGTCGAGCTACTCATGAGAAGGCAGGATTTCACCCCAGCAGCGCTGGACCGCCTTACCGCCGGTAAGCGGGCCGACCCGGTCGTCATGGGTTTGAGCATCGAGCCGACAGCGGGCAAGCGGAAGGTTTGACCTTTCGGCGCTGCTTGCCTGGCTCGAGCAAGATCGTGTCGCTGAAGCATGGTGCGTACCCGGCGGTTTCGATCGCCGAGGCGCGCGAATGGGCAACGGCGCTCAACGCGAAGATCGAACGCGGGATTGATCCGCGCGAAGAAGCGCGTGCCGAGAAGGCCCGGAGGGCGATGACGATCGCGGCGGCACATACGCTCTATATGGACGGCGTCGAAGGCAAGAAGCTCAAGCCTCGAACGATCTCCGATAAACGGGGTCATCTTCGACCGGGTGCGAACAGTCGGAGATACTCGACCGCCACCGCACCCCGTTCGTCGAGTCCCTGCCCTTCAGGCCCGCTGTCGCTTCTAGCAGCAGGCCTGGCGCACCAGGTCCTGGTCTCTTCCGGACCAGCTCACGCGTCAGCTTTCAACCACACCTTGTTGTACTCCGGATCGGCACATTGCTTCGAAAAGGCCGTCAGCTTCAGCGGCTTGAAACAATCGATCATCAACGCGAGGCCGTCGAACCTCTCCATGCCGATTGTCTCCTCGTATACTTTTGCTGCATGAAATACGCCACGCGGGTGAAACGTCATCAAGCCGCCCCCACCCCAGCCGAGCAAGGTTCCGCCCAAGTTGAACAGGATCTCGTCGCAATCGATATTTGAATGAAGCGGCGGCGAGGGAATCGATTCAGGGTGATAATCGGCCAGCCGCGGCACCAGGCAGCAGATCGCCGCTCCGACCGTCTCGAACGCCTGTTGCTCATCTGGCATCGTGTGAATCCGGCGGGTAACCGGCTCGAAATCGCGGATGTTGAGCGCTATGGGATAGAGTGAGCCGTCCCACCCGACCACGTCGAAGGGATGATTGGGGATCACATAGGTAGTGAGCCGGTTGCCGACTTTGCCGGTGACCTTGAACCGTCCCCGCTCAATGATGGGCGCCGGCAGCACCGGTGTCTTGAAATCGCGCTCGCAGAACGGGGAATGTTCGGAAAGCTGCCCATTGTCGACGGCATACTTCTTAGGCGGTCGGATAGGGGTACGGGACTCCATCACGATCAGGCGGCTCTGTCCGCTCGGTCGCAGATCGTAGGTCGTGCCTCGCGGCACCAGGATTATATCGCCGGTTTCATAGGGGAGTATCCCGAAGATAGACTGGAGAACGCCCTCGCCCTCTATCACCGTGATCATCTCGTCGCACAATCCATTGCGATAAAATCCGTCGCAACCCCGATCAGGATTGGCAATCGCGATCACGACATCGTCGTTGAAGGCCATGACCCTGCGGCTCGATAGAATGTCGCCTTCGCTCTCGATCTGGCCGGTGTACATGCAGCGATTTTCTTGAGTGTCGAGCTCCCATTCCTGAAGATCTATCTGGCCCGCCGGGAGCACCTCAAGAACCTCCACCGGAAAGCTCTCATGATACAGCAAGGCGTACGGACCTTCGAACCCCCGCGTCGAAAACAGCTCTTCGTAGCGAAGCTTTCCTTGAGCATCGCGGAATTGAGTATGCCGCTTGTGGGGGATGCTTCCCTGACGCTGGTAAAAAGCCATCTCGACCTCGCTGCGCCCACGCGGGCATTGAAAGCGGCTCGCGTGCCGCCTCGTCCCAATAGATTGGTCCGGCAGCTTCTCGCTGTCTCCGTCGGCATATACCTCGGCCCGCGGTCAGCTCCCGGTCGAAGCTTGCACGCGTCTGATCTATGGCATGAACAGGATCGGGATCTCGCTATAGTTGATTTCGGGGAGGGCAGGGTGTTCACCTAACGCAGGCGGCTTTACGAGCGACTTGTCATCCGCAGGGGGGGAGATCCTGATTGGATGCCCGGCTCATGAGGCGAGAAGTTCAGCCGAGGATCGCCTGAAAGCGCAGGAGACGCTGCCGGCCGGGTCTCACGGAGCGGGGACAGCGCAGTCGCGCGAGGGCCCCTACAGCCAGGTGTAGCGATCAACGGCTGAGGACTGCGTGCCATGACCGATCTACCCGTTTTCACCACAACCTTCCGGCAATCGGAAGCGCAGGCGGCAAGGTGATCCTCGTTTCTGACGTCGTTGCCGGATCCACACTCGCTCGCGGAGGCGTTCTGCTTGCCTGGCAGGACAGCCGGGCACCACGGGATAGGGTCCAACTCGACGGCCTCCGTCCGCTTTACGATCCAATATTGAACTACAACTCGATCATGGGAGAACAGTCATGAGCCAGATGATGCTCGCCGGCGTTGCAAGTCCAGACGGCCTGACCCTACAACAAGTCCCGGTCCCGCAGCCTGATTCAGGTCAAATCCTCGTCAAGGTTTACGCCGCGGGCTTGAACCGCGCCGATCTCAACGCGGCCAAGGGCGCTGGAGTGGCAACCGCGGGGAGCCACGGCAAGCCAATCGGCATGGAATGGTCAGGTGAAATCGTAGCGCTCGGTGCCGGCACGACCGGTTTCGCGGTCGGTGATCGCGTCGCCTGCTCGGGCACTGGCGGCTATGCCGAGTTCGCTGTGACGCCCGCCACTCGAGCCATTCGCTTGAGCGGAGCGATGGACCTCGAGCAAGCCGCGGTGCTGCCGCTTGCCCTTATGACCGCCGACAACGCCTTGCGAGCTTTGGGCTCCATGTCTGAGGGGGATGCCGTGCTTGTTCATGGTGGAAGCTCGGCAGTCGGACAGGCGGCGATCCAGATCGCCCGCCTGCTCGGCGCCGGGCACATTACGGCGACGGCGCGCAACGCAGAAAAACGCGACCGGCTCGCCGCCATGGGCGCCGACCTGGTGCTCGATCCGGCGAATGGCTGGACCGACGCGATCCGCAGTGCGACCGGTGGCAAGGGAGCGAACGTAATCATCGATATGATCACCGGCCCGCAGCTGCGCGAGACCATGATGGCAGCCGCTGTGCTCGGCAGGGTAGTGAATGTCGGGCGGCTCGGGGGACTCAACGCGGAGATCGATCTTGACCTGCATTCGCGCGACAGGATCAGCCTGATCGGGGCCACTTTCCGGACTCGGTCGATCGCGGAGATTTCTGTAATCGTGGCTGCGGTTCAGGCTGACATATGGCCGCTGGTGGAGCAAGGCCGGCTGGCGTTGCCGATCGACCGAAGCTTCCGATTGGCCGATGCGGTTGAGGCGCAGAGTTGGATGGCCGCAGACCGACATTTTGGAAAGATCCTGCTGCGTCCGTGAGCGTTCAGCGGCGAAGCGGGGTGGCGAAGGCTCTTCTCGTCTTGGTGCAGTCCTGGTCGATTGGGCTGCACCGACGACTGCCTATTTCAACCCGCTGGGCTTGCGCGGCGGACCTGCCGCCCACCAAGATCAGTCATATGGCACTCTCGGTCCGCTGCGTCGGCAGGGGGGCAATGTCGGATTCCCGTTCTTCCACAATGCACTGATAAATCTTGGAGCGGTCGAACATGATCTCACCTTCCTCGACGACGGTTTTTACGTAGTCGGGCTGCTCCATCATCTTCATCGCCGCTTCCCACTGCGCTCTATCCTTGAACCACATCTCCATGATCGCATCATAGTCGGGGGGCTGGTTTCCCGCGAACAGTGCATGCTCGTAGGGGGTGAGATAGCGCCGAAAATAACGCTCCGCCTTGCCGCGGACGCGTTCCGCCGCCGGGGCGGCATGCAGCCGCTCGTACTGATCGACAAACTCTTCCATTGTCAGTCCAGGCTTGCGCTTGACGAACGTGATGACCTTGAACATCGTGATCTCCTGAGCCGGCGGCATCCTCCTCGACCGTGCCCCAGGACGCTATCCCTGTCTGTCTCCCCTCGCTGGGACGGGCCGATCCCCCATACTGGGTGGCGGCGGTGCGAGAGGCAAGGTGCATGGATCATGGAGAACTGCACATCCTACGCGCTAGCCCTGGGCGCCACCGATGAGCGCCATCTAGTGCGGGACGGAGAGCGGGATCGCAAGGAACTTGCATGCATTCGGGAACTGTCCCGATAGACAGTCAACAATAGAGGACATCGTACGAGGGCATAGGCGTCGTTGGCCCAGATCAAGCAGCCCGGGCCTGCTGATCGGTTCCTGGCGGCGGCCGGACCAGGTCCACCTGTCCCGCCTGCCTGATACTTCGCATTCTAACCTGGCTAGGCTAGATCGGCTGGACCGAAGCTGCGCTGCCTAACGGAGAATGCCCATGCCCTCTGCCGCGGACCCGTTCGCACACCACAGAAAAAGCCGTGATCGCCCCTCGTTCGAAGGCAAGGTGGCGCTGGTGACGGGGGCGGCCTCTGGAATCGGTCTTGGCACCGCGCAAGCGCTTGTGCAGGCGGGCGCTGCCGTCGCACTAGTCGATCGCGACAAACCGGCGGTTGAGGCAGCTGCGCAGATGATCGTAGATGACGGCGGATCCGTCATCGCGATCGCCGCCGACGTGGGAAACGAATCCTCGGTTGACGCGATGGTTTCTGAAGCATTGCGCGCCTTCGGACGGCTCGATTGCGCTTTCAATAACGCGGGTATCGCTCACGCCATGGCTCCCGCGGCGGATATCGACATCGACTCCTGGGACGCTGTGATGCGCGTGAACGTCCGTGGAACATGGCTGTGCATGCGAGCCCAAATTCCGCCGATGCTTGCTGGGGGCGGCGGCGCCATTGTGAATATGGCCTCGATCAGTGCGCTGCGCGGTATGCGGGGCTTGGCGGCATATACCGCGTCAAAACACGCCGTGCTGGGAATGACCCGCGCAGCAGCAGTGGACTATGCAGCGCAGGGCATACGGATCAACGCGATATGCCCGGGAGCGGTGCATACGCCGATGACCGACAAATCGCTAGAAGGCCTGTCCCCACAAGACGCCGAGGACCAGTTGCGCCAGCGCGCTTCATTCGGCTTGCTCGGGCGGCTAGGGACAATCCAGGAAATGGCCGATACTGTCTGCTACCTACTCAGTGATCAGGCGAGCTTCGTAGTTGGCCAAGCCATAAATGTGGACGGCGGCTGGACCGCCTGACCCTGTCGAGAGACGCGCAACGTAACCTCCCATCGAAATCATCCGCCGCGAGCCGCCTCATCCAAGGATTAGCACAGCTCATGCCGCCGGATGGATCTGCTCTCGCCGGGTACAGAGCGAGCTAGGCGCAGAGGATTGCTGCAAAAGGATAAGGAGGCGGAGTGAGGCAGAGGTACAGTTCAAAAACTCATTATGCCGCACTTTGTTTTGCGTGTGAAGCTTTCGTGACCGGTTTGAGTAAGTCGAAGAGAAGAGCCTATCCTTGCATAGAGGCATTCGATCGAGAAGGTGCATTATGAACGACAGTATTACAGAAATGGTCGAGCGTGAGAAAATCAAAGATGTACATCTCAGATATTGTCGGGGAATTGATAGGATGGACTGGGAATTGGTCCAGTCCTGCTATCATCCGGACGGACTGGATCACCATGACGGGTTTTCAGGTACCGCGACGGAGTTCATCGCGTGGATCCAGCCCATATTGGCCGGCCTTGAGAGCACTACGCATTTTGTAGGAAACCAGCTCGTGGAAATCACCGGTGATACTGCTTGGGCTGAGCACTACACGCAATCAATAAATCGTCGGCGCCGTGCGGATGGCGTTGCATTCGATACCTTCGTGAACATGCGTTACCTCGACCGTCTTGAGCGTAGGAACGGGGATTGGCGCATCAAGGACCGGCGGATGACAATTGACTCAGAACGCGTCGACCAGCTCGTCAGCGAGCCTCGGTCCCAAACCGATCTCCCGCTCAGTCGACGCGACCGTACCGATCCCTCCTATGCTCGCTGAAGCAGTCGACGACGGACACCCCAAGCCCGTAACGGTTGACATTGGGCACTTCATCTCGATGAGCTTCGAAGTGTGGTGGCACTTCCTGCGATACGGCTCCGCAGATAAAGAGGGGCTTCGTCATCCTGGGCTTCATGTCTGACAAAACAAGCTTGAGGCCTCGACCGCAAGACCGCCAGGCGCTCACGGGGTCGAGAACAATCGCGGCCCTCATGCTCACCGAGGCCAGCGCGTCAGCAAGTTATCCGTTCGGGAGTGCTGAACGCGAGCGCCCAATGCGGCGTCATATCCCAAGTGGAGGAAGTTAGGCAGCTTGGGCAGCTACGTCATGAGGACCTAGCTGCCCGTGAAAGCGCGCATTCACCATTCCAGTTGAAGATCGTCGACTAGCAGCATCAAGTCCGTCGTACGGCGCGTCGGAGATGTCCCTCTCTTGATCCGGTAGCGTGGTATGATTTTGTGCCACTCTTCCAGCGCTATGCGTAGCTCGAGCCGAGCCAAGTGGGCTCCGAGACATGCGTGGATGCCTGTTCCAAAAGCAATGTGATTGTTACTCCGGCGATCGGGATCGAAAGTGTCAGGATCGTTAAACTCCGCTGCATCCCTGTGACATGCAGCCCGAGGCATGATCACTCTGTCCCCTTGCCGGATTGGGCATCCGCCCACTTCGGTGTCTCGGGTTGCAGTTCGGATCAGATTGCCCGCGACATAATATCGTAGAAACTCATCGTTGATACGGGTCAAGCCATCGGGAGTTTCCTCTTTGATGCGTTGTTGAAGATCCTCGTCCTGGGCAAGATGAAGGAAAGTATGCCCCAGCTGCGCTGCCACCGTGTCGACCCCGCCCCTTAGCAGAAGCATGCACGTTGCCAGAAGATCTACTTGGCTAATCGGTTCGCCATCGATTCTCGCGGCGATCAGGTAGCTCATCAAATCGTCGGTCGGTTTCCGACGCCGTTCCTCCAGAAGGGCCTCGAAGATACCATTCAACTCGGCGTACTTTGTTTCTGTTATCTTGCCATCCATGTCATCGTCGGGTGAGATCGACGTCAGTGTATGGACCAGCGACACATAGTGAGACAGCTTGTCGAGCGGCAATCCAAGCATTTTCAGGAATATCGCAGTGGGATACTTGACAGCGAATTCCCTAACGAAGTCGCATTCGCCTCGCCCGGCAAACTCTTCAATCAGGCTGCGGCAATGAGCACGTATTTCGCTCTCGCGCGCCTTCATCTCTCTGCCTGCAAAGGGAGGTATCAGCAACTTGCGAAATTTCGTATGCTCTGGCGGATCGATGCCGACCGGGATCAACCTCTGCGCGGTAGGTGAAGCATGGGGACTGCTGCTCGAAAACAGCTCCGGCGACATTAGCGCGTTTCTGGTCTCTCCGTAGGAAAGGACATACCACCATTTTTTATCGTTCTGTGAACCGGGCGTCCTTGCCTCGGTCGTGAAAACGTCGCCCACCTTGCTCCTGATTTCGTTCCAACGGTCGAAACCGCGTGTCCTGAGGCCTTCGTCGTTCCAATGCTTGAAGTACCTGATCTCATCGTCCAGAGGGTCGGTAACGTCTCCCGGCATCAAATCTCTCCTGCTCACGCTGTACTCCTAGCATTATCATGAATAATCACCGGAGGTTGTCCAGCGCGCGGGAGACAATCAGAGGGTGTCACAGGACGGGCCTGGAAAGATTCTCAGATGGTGCTCGTCCAACGTCGGAGAGTAGCCCCCGGGCGTCGTGAGACTGTCGCCAACGGTGAGCACTTTGCGATCATCGATCGTAGAAAGTGGATGCTTACACGCTGCGCTCCAACGCGAAGCCCGGGTTCGTTGGCCAACAGGATAGTCGGCTACGTACCGTCCGGAGGAGATAGACGAACGATGCTCAAAGGCGAAACGTAGCGTAGCTAAGATCGACTCAGCCCCCTCTGGAAGGCGGAAGATGGATATGAGATGAGCGCGCCGTTACGTGGGCGGAAATCCGGTCTAACGGCGGGATTCCTCCGAAATTACGATCTCGTGTCCCTGCGACTGCTCTTGTCAGCCATCGAAGAAGGCAATCTCGCCAAGGTGGCGGCTCGCGACGATATCTCGCTGTCGGCGGTCAGCCGTCGCATTTCGGATCTCGAGGGCCGGATAGGCGTCAAGTTGCTCCATCGCCATGATCGCGGTGTTAGCCCCACCGATGCAGCGGCGGCGAACCTGCATCGTCTCCGCAGCCTGTTCGACCTCATCGACCAGATGGTGGAGGATTTCGGTGAAACAAAAGCGGGCAACAAAGGCGTTCTACGCGTGCGCGCCCACCTTACGGCTATCATTGGAAAGCTGCCTGAAGAGATCGCCGCCTTCGCGGAGCTACATCCTGGCATCGAAGTCATCGTCGATGAGGCTAACAGCTCGGACGTGATGCATGCCTTGCAGGTTGGCGGATGTGACATTGGTTTCGTGTCAGGCACGGTAGATGCCGGGTCACTGGACAGCTATCCTTGGATGGTTGACGAGTTAACGGTTGTGGTTCCGAGTGGGCATGCCCTTGCGTCCGAGCGCGCCATCCGCTTTTGTCAGGTTCTCGATTATGCCTTTGTGGGCCTGCAGGCGGGCAGCTCTTTGCAGACGCTGTTCCGTGGGCAAGCGGCCGCGTTGGGGCGACCGCTAAACGAAGCCGCGCGAGTCAGTACTTTCGAGGGCGTGCGCGAAATGGTTGCCGCAGGGATGGGCATAAGCATTCTTCCAGCTGCGGCCGTTGCACGGGTGGGCAGCGCGGCTGGCATCGTGGTGAGCAGACTGGACGAGCCTTGGGCCGCGCGCCAACTCGTCATATGTGTCCGCGACCGATCTCAGATGACGTCGGCTGCCAGCAAATTCTTGGGCCATCTGCTTCGGGGTCGATAAAGAAAGTCGCAACACAGCATTGCCGGAAACGGCATGGACCGACCGCATCGGATCCACAATAGGAAGAAACCCTCGATCACTAGGAGATCGGATGTCCTTGCAAAATAATCTTGCGCCGGTTCTGTCTGGCCTTCGCGTCCTGGAAATCGGCCATTTTGTTGCCGCGCCATTCTGCACGCGGCTTCTCGCTGACCTTGGAGCCGACGTGATCAAGGTCGAGCCTCGATCCGGAGATCCCGTTCGAACATGGGGAGAGATGGTCGATGGCCGATCGCTGTGGTGGTCAATGCACGGACGTAACAAGCGGAGCGTCTCGATCGACCTGAAATCCCCAAAAGGTCGCGAGCTGGTTTTGCAGCTCGCGCGGGAATGCGATGTCGTCGTCGAAAATTTTCGACCTGGCCAGCTCAAGAGGATGGGATTGGGGCCTGACGAACTACGGAAATCGAAACCCGATCTTATAGTCGCTCACATCTCCGGATATGGCCAAGACGGCCCAGGTGCAGACCGGGCCGCCTTTGGCGTGATCGGCGAGGCAGTCGGCGGCTTGCGCTACCTCACCAATCACGTTCCCGGGACATGTGAATTGCCACCCGTGCGGGTTGGCGTGAGCATCGGAGATTCTATTGCCGGGCTCTATGCGGCCTTTGGGGTGATGGCGGCGGTGTGGCAACGCGATAGATCGCGGGGCGACGGGCAGGCGCGGACGATCGACGTCGCGCTGACAGAGAGCGTGCTAAGCATGATGGAGGGAATGCTTCCCGAATATGGCAGTCTCGGCAGGATCAAGCAGCCGACTGGCGGCGGCATCGCCACCGCGGCGCCTAGCAATGCCTATCCGACAGCCGATGGCGAATGGGTGCTTATCGCAGC
Source organism: Rhizorhabdus argentea (assembly GCF_037861105.1). Lineage (NCBI taxonomy): Bacteria > Pseudomonadati > Pseudomonadota > Alphaproteobacteria > Sphingomonadales > Rhizorhabdaceae > Rhizorhabdus > Rhizorhabdus argentea. Next base: position 28,934 of record NZ_JBANFK010000006.1, on the reverse strand, counting down.
AAATTCTGAGCCGCTCTTCGCGAAGCTGATGACGCTGATCGATCATCCGGAGTTGATCGGCACACCAGGCTATGCGAGCAACCCCGAGCGCGTTGCGAACGTCGTGTCGCTCGACCTGCTGATAGGCGAATGGACGAAGAAACATACGGCCGAGCAACTGATTGCCAGGCTGGATGCAAGTGACATACCCAACTCCAAAGCCTACACAGCCGCGGATTGCGCGTCCGACGCACAATATCGTGCGCGGGGCATGGTGCGCGATGTTCCCGATCGGCATTTCGGCACTGTCCTTCAGGCGGGGATGGTGCCTCACATCCCCGAGTCCCCGGGGCAGATCCGTTGGACCGGCCCCGAGGTGGGTGAGCATACGCGCGAGGTGTTGACCGACCTGCTCGGGCTTGATGCGCAACAGATCGACGTTCTAATGCAGGAAGCGGTGTTGTGAGCGGCAGTAAGGCGGTCACCATCGTCGAAGTGGGCCCTCGGGATGGCTTCCAGTCAGTCGACCCGTTCATCCCGACCCCGCATAAGCTTGAGCTCATCGAGAAGCTGCACGCTGCTGGGCTGCGGAGGATGGAAACCACCTCATTTGTCAGTGCTCGCGCCGTGCCTCAGTTCGCAGACGCCGCGGAAATTGTCGCGTTTTCCAATGGCCTGCTCGGTCTTGACCCACAAGTGCTCGTACCGACCGCTCGTCACGCGGAACGCGCGCTGGCGGCGGGCGCGACGCGCTTGAGCGCAGTGCTCTCGGTCAGCGAGCAACACAATATGGGCAATGTTCGCCGGACGCCCATGGAATCGGTCGCCGAATATGCGGACATTATCGCCTTGTTACCCGCCGGTGCATCGATGCGGCTAAATGTCGCGACAGCCTTCGATTGTCCCCATCGTGGACGCATTGATCCTGATGCGGTGCTTGCCTTGCTGGACCATCTCGTCGCGGTGACGGGAGAAGTCGAGATAGCGCTCTGCGACACGACTGGTCGAGCCGATCCAGCACATGTCCGGACGCTGTTTGATGCGGCGCGCTACCGGTTTCCGGAGGTGAGCGCATGGGCGTTCCATGCTCACGATACTTATGGCCTGGGAACGGCCAATGTCCTTGCCGCTTGGGATGTCGGCATCCGAGTGTTCGATGCCTCAGTGGCTGGCCTTGGCGGCTGTCCTTTCGCTCCGGGTGCCACCGGCAACGTCGCGACAGAGGATCTGGTCTGGATGTTTGAGCGAATGGGCGTCGAAACCGCCATTGACTTGCACATGTTGGTGGAAACGGCCCGCGAGGTGACTGAACTGTCTGGCGGCCAGAAAGGCGGTCGAGTGCGTGACGCCATGATGTCACGTAGCTGCAAGGTGCCCGCATGATCCAGGACGCTCGCAAGCCCCGCTTGCTGTTCCAGAAGGTGTGGGATGCGCATGTGGTCGCAGAAATGGGCGATGGGGCGGTCCTGCTGTACATTGATAGGCATCTGGTAAACGAAGTTACCAGCCCACAGGCCTTCGAAGGGTTGAGATTAGCGGACCGCAGGGTACGTCGGCCCGAGGGCACGATCGCTGTCGCTGACCATAACGTGCCCACCGACAACCGATCGGGAGGGGTTTCCGCGATTAGCGAACCCGACAGCCGCCTTCAGGTCGAGACCCTGGAACGCAACGTGGCCGAGTTCGGCATCCCCTACGTGCCGCTTCGCAGCGCCCAACAGGGGATCGTGCATATCATCGGGCCGGAGTTGGGGTTGACCCTGCCGGGGACCACCATCGTCTGTGGCGACAGTCACACCTCCACCCATGGAGCATTCGGCGCGCTGGCCTTCGGTATCGGCACGTCGGAGGCCGAACATGTGCTGGCAACGCAGACGCTGCTTCAGCAGAGCGCGAAATCGATGCTCGTCCGCATCGACAACCAACTGGGCCACGGCGTGACGGCAAAGGATCTTATCCTTTACATCATCGGCAAGATCGGCACGGGAGGTGCGACGGGGCATGTGATCGAGTATGCCGGAGAGGCGGTAACCGCGCTCGACATGGCCGGTCGGATGACCCTGTGCAATATGTCCATCGAAGCAGGCGCACGCGCAGGCATGATTGCGCCAGACGAGAAAACCTACGCGTGGCTCGCCGGTACCCCTTATGGTCCGACGGGAGCCGAGCTCGACCGCGCCAGGGCTCATTGGGAGAGCCTTCGGTCCGACGAGGGCGCCGAGTATGATCGTACTTTCGTTATCAACGCACGCGACGTGTCACCGATGGTCACATGGGGTACCAGCCCCGAGGCGGTGATAGCGGTCGACGGCACGATCCCCAATCCACTCCTGATGACCGACGCCGCTCAGCGGCGCCAGGCGCAAGCGATGATCGACTATATGGGTCTTGAGCCCGGCGCTCCATTGACGGGAACGGCGATAGACGTGGTGTTTATCGGTAGTTGTACCAACGGCCGTATCGAAGATCTCCGAGCAGCCGCAGCGATGCTCCACGGCAGGAAGGTGGCACCGAGTGTCCGCGCGCTCATTGTTCCGGGATCCGGCAAGGTCAAGGCTGCGGCCGAAGCTGAAGGGCTAGACCGGCTATTCCTGCAAGCCGGCTTCGAATGGCGAGACGCCGGATGCTCGATGTGCCTGGGCATGAATCCCGACCGGTTGCAACCTGGACAACGCTGCGCATCGACATCCAACCGCAATTTCGAAAACCGCCAGGGCCCCGGAGGTCGCACTCACCTTATGTCCCCCGCAATGGCCGCCGCTGCCGCGGTTGCGGGAGCCATTGTCGATTGTCGCAAGGTGTAGCGATGAAGCCGTTTATCAACCTTGATGCGGTGGCGGCGCCCTTGCCGCTTGCTAATGTAGATACCGACAAGATCCTGGCCGGACGTTTTCTTAAGACAATCAGCCGCGAGGGTTTGGGCGACAAGCTATTCTGGTCGCTTCGCCAGGATCCAGGGTTCGTCCTAAACCAATTGCCCTGGCGGAATGCGGGTATCCTGATCACCCTCGATAACTTCGGTTGCGGGTCCAGCCGTGAGCATGCGCCATGGGCGCTGCTCGACTTCGGAATCCGATGCATCATCGCGCCTCGCTTCGCCGATATTTTTTACAATAACTGCTTCAAAAACGGTATTCTGCCGATCATGCTTAGCGAGACTACGGTTGATCGATTGATGGCCATCGCGTCCGATCCGGAGACCGCTCGAATGTCGATCAATCTGGTCGATCAGACAATACAAAGCGCTGCGGGCGTCATGACCTTCGATGTTGATGCCGGGCGTAAGGCCGACATGATCGGTGGTATCGATGAGATCAGCCGTTCATTGGACCAAAGGTCAGCGATCGACGCCTTTGAGGCTCAATATTTCCAGGATCAGCCATGGCTCAGGCGTGTCGGGCCGGCAGCCCTGTAACAGCGCCGCAGGGGCCTGCTCGCGCGACAGGGCGATCGCTTCAAAGGCAAGTCCCCTTCGCAGGAGACATCGATAGCGCGCGCCGAAGTGTAAATTTGAAGGTCGAAAAATACGATAGGGCGAGTCGATCAACATGAGGTTCGAATGATAATCCTTTTGGGGTTCTACAAACGCCGTCCAGATCTGACATGGGAGCAGTTTTCCGACCACTGGCGTAATGTTCATGGACCTTTGCTTCGTGATACACCGCAGGCGTCGCGCTATATAAAGCGATATGTTCAGCATCATCTGAGGCCGCGAAATCCACCGATTCCGGGGGCTCAATCCCTGGAGTTCGACGGGTTTTCCGAGGCATGGTTCGAATCTGCCGAGGCGCGGGAGGAGATGCACCGCCAGACCATCTTCAAGGACGTCATGCATCCCGACGAACTGAAGTTTCTGGATCCAGCCGCGACCCGTGTGTCTATGGTGGACGTGCAATATGTCCAGATCGCCGGGCAGTTGCCCCTATCGACCGAGTTCAGCTTCGGAACCTTCGAATGAGGGCCGCCTTCCTATAATGATCGAGGAGCTGTGTCTTGCTCGACGACGAAAACGTGACTAAGTTTGAACCCGGTATTCCCTGGCTCATAGAATTATAACGAGCACCGAGGAGAGGATAAATGGGCGTCCAGTTGGCTCCCTTCGCAATTGCCGGCGCTACTCCTCACGGGGGCCTGCCTGAGCTGATTGCTGCGGTTGGGACGCGGGATTTTACGAACTATCTCGTCGATTATCTGCATGATCTGAGCGGCGCCGCTCACTGCTCGGTTTACGAGTTTCAGCGCGCGACCTTGTCCGGCAGAGGGGCCGCAAGCATCGATCGGGCAACAGCTTCTCGGCACCAGGACATGTTTCTGGCCAGCGGGTACTGGCAGAGTGATCCGCGGATCGATGAGACGCGGAAAATATTGTCAGCCAACGAGTACGGTCTAATGCGGATCGGGCTGGCTGATGTCGCCGATGATCAGTTGCTGGATAGCTTCTGGACCAATCCGGCGATCCAGGAGCGAGTGTTCCTATGCGCCGGGAAGCCGGACGACGCCATAATCGTGACCCTTTGCCCAGGAGAAGAGGGATCCTTCTCCGCTGCAAGCATCGACCGGATCGGTGACTGCGTCGCTACCGTGATAGCATTGCTACGAAAGCATTCGGCTATATCCTGGAAGTTGCCCCGATTGTCGGCGGCGGTGACCAATCTCCGGAATGTAGAAGCCTGTCTTGCTGGATCTTCACCCAGCTTTCCCAGAAGGGAGTTTCAGGTCTGCGCGCGGCTCATTTATGGCATGACGACGGCTGGTATAGCGCTCGAGCTCGAAATTGGTGAGGGCAGCGTCATGACTTACCGAAAGCGCATCTATGAGCGCCTCCACATCGGAAGTCAGCGCGAACTGCTCATTTGGTATTTGGCGCATTGGGAGGAGCGCATGTCCGATGCACTCCATGGATGTTTGGAGTATTCTTGCCAATAGGAAAGTTCGGCCTTTTCAACCTGACTCCAGCCGTTGTTATACCCCGCCTGCAGGCGCCCATAACGCTTCCAGTAATTTCCTGTCTGCTGGTGCGGAACTCCCTGTTAGCCGGCTAAGCAAGATCTTCAGCACTATGACCTCTTCGGGTGTGAGGTCCGTCACGATGTCGGCTTCACGGGCTTGTCCAATGGTTACGAGTTCGAGCAATGTCGCCCGCCCGCGATCGGAAAGCGTCACGATGGATTGGCCGTCCTCTTTGATGAGGTTGTCGGCCACAAGCTCGTCAATCAGCTGCTGGGATGGTCCGCTAACCGAATCTCGCAGATATTCGTCGATGGTGGCGCGAGTCCGATTGCAGCGCATAAGCAAGGCGAGGATATGGACCTTGTCCAAGCTCAGGCCGACGGCTGAGGTCCGTTCGCTGACGGGTGCTCGTATCAGGAAGAATGCTCGGACGAGCAAATAGGCGAGATCGGACGACAGTACATCCAAGTCGGAGGTAGGAAAGCGTGATGTGGTAGAGAACGTACCCCCGTGAAAAACGAGCGGTGTGCGACGCTCATGCTGAAAATCCGTCACCTCGCCAACAAACAGGACATGGTCGCCCCCGTCATATTGGAAGGATTTTCGGCACTCGAAACGAGCGCTGCATCCCAGGAGCAGTGGAATCCCCGACTCTGAACGTTCAATGGGCAGGCCATCAAATCGGTCCTCCCGCTTGGAGGCGAATCTAACTCCGAGCTCCTCCTGCTCATTCGCGAGTACATGCACAGCCCAATGCGCAGCCTTGGCGAAAGCTCCGTGAGCCGACGATGTTTTGGACAAACTCCACAGGACCATAGGGGGGTCTAGAGAAAGAGAATTGAAACTGTTGACCGTCAGGCCGCGATCGACGCCGTCGGCGTCCCTGGTGGTAATGATCGTTACGCCGGTCGCGAAAGCGCCAAGTGCCTTTCTAAACTCTTTGATATCAATTGTAGGCATGGTCCCTCATGTTTGTCGATTTTAACGTCTAAAGACAACCGTGACTATGAGCACTCGTTAACAACGACGGTCAGCCGCAGAAGCCACTGCTGCTTTAAGGCACCTGCGATGCGGTCGGCTGACGCTGGCGATAATCAAAAATCGAAGCCTACCTGTTTCGGAACTCGATATGCCTTTGGGCGAAAATTTGCCCTGGCGCTGATAGGGGGCATCGTAATTGACGTCTCTCACGGCGATCCAACCTACTACCCCCAAGGATAACGAGGCTGGCGGGGGCTGCAGTCCCCTTCGGCACAGACCGCCGTGAAGCGGTCACGGTGCCAACGTGCTGGCCAGACTCCTTTTTACCACCTTGCCGCTACTGTTCTTTGGTAGGCTATCGACGAAGATGTAGCGCTTTGGGCGTTTGAAACGGGCAATCTGAGCCAGGCAGTGCTGATCGAGTTCGGCTTCGCTTAACTGGCTACCATGTTCCCTGACAATGAATGCGACAACGATCTCCCCCCACTCGGCGTCGATTTGCCCGATGGCGCAAGCTTCACGGACATCGGGATGGGTCAGTAAGGCGTCCTCGACTTCGCGGGGGTAAATATTTGACCCGCCCGATATGATTACGTCCTTCGATCTGTCTTTGAGAGTGAGCTTGCCGTCCGCATCAAGGGAACCAACGTCGCCCGTGTATAGCCAGCCATTTCTCAAGGCGGCGGATGTCGCGCCAGGGTTGTTCCAGTACCCTTTCATAATGACGTCTCCCCTGCATACGATCTCGCCGATTTCACGGGATGGCAGTGCTTCGCCACGATCATCTACGACCGCCACTTTGACGCCGGAACGAGGCCATCCCACAGACGTCAGCAGCGCGTCATCTGCCCCTTCGTAATCGCTGGTTCGGAGGCCGGCGATAGTCATTGGTGCTTCTCCCTGGCCGTACAACTGGGAGAAAATGGGGCCGAAGGTCGAAATCGATCGCTTGATCTCGTCGAGGTACATCGGTCCGCCACCGTAAATGATGTGGCGGAGCCCTTCCGCCTTTGAGCCGCTTTCCTCGACCGTGAGCCGCAACCGTTGCACCATGGTAGGCGCGAGAAACATTCCTACCCGCTTATGATGTGCGCAGATTTTCAGGACCTCCCTGGGATCGAATGCGCCCGAAGCAGGGATCAGCTGCCGCGCTGCGCGTGCCACATAGGGGAGGATATACAATCCCGAGCCATGGGACATAGGAGCGGCGTGGAGAATGGAATCGCGGAAGCTCAAGGCTTCGAAGTCCGCCAGATGCGCGATGGTCATCGCCATAAGATTGCGGTGCGAAAGCATGGCGCCTTTGGAGCGCCCTGTCGTGCCGCTCGTATAGAAGAGCCAAGCGATGTCCTCCGGGTCGACAATTGCCGGATCGGTAGAGTCCCCCTGGATCAACCCATTGTAACCGCTCGCCCCGATGCAGATGAGGCGCAGCTCAGGCGCGGCCAATCGAACAATCTCCTCGAGTTCTCGCAGATGATTGGTATCGATGAACAAGACCGTGGCGGCGCAGTCGGTCAGAATATCGGTGGCTTCGCGAGGATGAAGCTTTGCATTGATTGGTACGGCGACCAACCCTGCTGCCCAGACCGCAAACAAAATTTCGATATATTCGGGGCAATTATCTGCAATAATAGCTACCCGCGCGGTTGGTTGACAGCTCTCCTTCAGCGCTTGCGCCAGAGCTAGAGAGCGGCTCCGCAGTTCGGCCCAACTGCAATGTCGTTCATAACCAGAAAATATGGCAGGCTCGGTGGGATAGCGGCTGGCACCAAAATCAAGCAGCGAAAATATGTTCATCCGATCCGTGCTCCGACACTGCAGCCATCATTAGTGAACTGGACGGGCGCATCCTAAAGGGCGCAGAGCTTGCTGCGTATCCCCTCGGAGTCATACTCACAGAACTGACGCGTCGTCTCTGCTTGAGGGGACAGCCAGACCTTCGGTGGCGAGCTAGAAGCCGATCAGCACAATCGTGAACTCGTTGGGAGGTGATCCGGTATGGACCCAATTTCGGATCTAGGCCGTTTGTTGCTCAAGCCGGAGAATCCGGGGCTTACCCCGTTGATGCTCAATCACGCCGCTTGGGTCACGCATGACGTTGAGGCCACGGCCCAATTCTACACTTTCATCATGGGAATGGAGCTGGCCAGCACGGTCTATGATGATCAGGTACCATCGACCGGCGACGCCTTTCCCTATTTCCACATCTTCTTCCGGATGCAGGACGGATCGACGATCGCATTTTTTGAAGCGCCCGGTCTTCCGGCCCGCTCTCCCGTGGCGCATCCCGCATACGAAATCTTCGATCACATCGCGCTGGAAGCCAAGGATCGCGACGAAGTCATGCGCTGGTATGAATGGCTTCGGAGTAACGACATTCCGGTAATCGGCCCGACGGATCACAAGGGGCTCATCTTCAGCATCTATTTTCACGATCCAAATGGTATTCGCCTTGAGATCACTACGCCGCTGGACCGGGAGTGGAACCGCCATGGTGAACAGGGGCGCGCCGATCTCAAGATGTGGTGCGATGCCAAGAAGGCGGCGCAGGCTGAGGGGCGGGACGTTTCGGAGGCGTTGGTCGAATTGATCCGCAACGAGCGGCAGCGGTACGAGGAGCCGGGCTCAGAAGGAAAATGAGCGAGGCTGATGTCATTGTGGTCGGGTCGGGCCCCGCCGGCCTGACCGCGGCGATCGCGGCAGCCTTGGCGGGAAGTCGTGTTCTCGTTCTCGAGAAAACAGATTTGCTGGGTGGCACAGGGGCCTGGTCAGGCGGGGCTGCGTGGGTGCCCTGCAATCCCCTCATGGATGCTGATGGCGTTCCCGACAGTTTTGACGCGGCCCAAGCATATATTCGGGCAGTCGCTGGGAATCTGCCGGATGAGCGGATGATTGCAACCTTTCTCGAGCAGGGGCCGAAGGTGGTCGCACATCTCGAGACTCGAACGACTGCGGTTCGGTTCTCGAGCTATGGCGGATCGGATTATCATCCGGAACTAGCCGGCGCGACCCCCCGAGCTCGGAGCCTGCTCCCGCTGCCCTATGATGGACGCGAACTGGGATCGTTCTTGAAACTGATGCGCGGGCCAATGCCCGAGCTGACCGTTTTTGGTGGCATGCAGGTCGACGCTGCAGAAGCTGTCGACCTTCAATATTCCTGGAAGCGGTGGCGTTCATTCAAGGTCGCCACGAGGCTTATGGCGCGCTATGCCATTGATTTATTGCGGTATCGCCGAGGCACCCGCATGATCCGCGGGCAGGCGCTCATCGCGCGATTATTGCGGTCCGCAATCGATCTGGGCGTGGAGTTTCAGACATCGTCCAAGGTAGAGGAGCTTCTGTACGTCAAGGGCCGCGTGGTTGGCGTGCGGGCGCGCCGATCATCGTCGCTGGTAGACGTCAAGGTCGTCAGAGGCGTCGTCCTGGCCACTGGGGGTTTTTCCGCCAATCCGGCTCTTGTTGAGCGACACTTTCCGTTTCCTGACAAGCATCTCCGCGTGATGCCATCCGCCAACATGGGCGAAGGCCTTCAAATGGCTCAGGCCGTTGGCGCTACAATGGATCAGGAGAATGCCGATAACGGCATTTGGATGCCCGCCTCGAGCCATCGATTCCCCAGCGGAAAAATCGCCCGATATCCCCATTTTGCTTTCGATCGATGCAAGCCGGGCGCGCTGATTGTCGACAAGTCGGGCGAACGCTTTGTAAATGAGGCAGCGCCCTATCACGTCCTGGTCCGGGCCATGCACGCGCGGGGAGCCGTCCCCGCCTGGTTGATCGGAGACAAGCGCTTCCTCCGGAAATACGGCATGGGGATCGCTCGACCCTTTCCTTATCCGTACCGTAAGTTTGTCCGGCAAGGCTATTTGATCGAGGGTGCCACTTTAACTGAACTGGCTGCGAAGCTGTCGATCAACCACCAAGGTTTGCTCGATACGGTTGCGCGCATGAATCGCTTCGCAATGAGTGGCGTGGATGAGGATTTCGGCAAAGGGGGGGACATGTTCACACGCGCTTTGGGCGACCAGGAGCATGGTCTAAATCCGTGCCTGGGGTCTATTGATCGCAGCGGACCATTCTTTGCATTAGCCCTATATCCCTCGGATTGCGGCAGCACATTGGGGCTTCGCACAAACGAGAACGCGCAGGTGCTGGGGCGTTCTGGACAACCAATCGAAGGGCTCTACGCCTGCGGCCTGGATATGAACTCCGTGCTTCGCGGTAATTATCCCGGGGCGGGAACGATGATCGGCCCTGCGATTACCTTTGGCTATCTGGCCGGCAGCCATGCTGCGTCCCTGTGGGAATCGCCCCAAAGTGCGGACGAGCGGGCATGATCCACGAGATCCGCGTTTACACGATCATACAGGGTCGAGAAGAGGTGGAGATCGAGCGGTTCGAAAAGCATATGCCGGCCTTGTTCGAGCGGCACGCCATTGATTGTGTTGGATGCTGGACAGGTTCGGCCGGAGCTGCAGGACCGACCTTTGTGTATGCCATGGCCTATGAAAGTCTGGCTCAGCGAGAAGAACATTGGGCGGCATTTTATCGAGATGCCGACTGGCACCATGTCAGAGCGACAACGCAAGGAGATGAGGAATGTGTCGAGCGGTTCGACATCCACCTCGTGCGGTCGAATGCCGCCTGGATGCCCGGGCCTTCGACAGTCCAACTGGATCATATCCCTGGAAGTCACGATCTTGTTTTTGCTGAAGTCGCAGTAGGCCAAGCCACTGCCGCAAATGCCTTTCTCCAAAACGCCTTTCTGCCGGCGATCGGGCGAGCTGGCGGGAAGGTTCTGCTGGTGTCGGATTGTATTACGGGATCGCGCCTGCCGAAGTTGGCGATGATGTTCGCCTGGCCAGACGCGATCGCTCGGAACCGGGGATGGCGACAATTGCGTGAGGATGCGGAGTTGCGCGATGCGAGGGCAACCGAGCGCCGCATGCTGGGCAGGCCTGCGATTGGACCTATGGATCTGTGGATGCTCGATCCCTTGCCTTTCCGCTCAGCGGGCACCTCCTTAAACGCTTGAGGAACAATGATGTCGAAATTGATGAGGGCAGGGGCCACGACCGGACGTGCTGTTGCGCTTGCCGATTTTCCGGTTCCGGCTCGGCACTCATAGCCGAGACGAAGTGCGCGTTATCGTTCGCCGCGTTATTCAGGACCTTGGCCGTCTGTGCAGAGTGACTCGATCACCTTGTCGAGCGCGGAGCGATTTTCGCTAGCGGAGGCCTGACAGGCCGACATAGCTTATGCCGGCTAAGAAGCATTTCGGCAAAATTGTTCCGAGTTCTAGCCCTCTGGCGGGAAAAGGATGGTCTTGGCGTAGAGGGTATCCATATACTCCTTGACCTCGGAAATTTTACCATCCCTGATCTTGAACAAGAAATGGTAGAGATTGTTGTAGGGCAGGGCGGCAGGTGTGGCGCCGTGACCCTTTGCTTCCATGGCAACGCAATCGTCTTCAGCTACCATCCCAACGATCTCCAGACGGAAAGAATTCTTGACCTTGGCAGCTACGGCCCGAGACGTAGCCGCATACTCGATCTTGTTGCGGGCACCAGCATAGGGAAATAGATCCCCTCCTGTCGTCCACCAGACGACATCGTCGTGCATCATCTCCAAGCGGCCTTCGATGTCGCCTTTTTCATAAGACGCTACGAAGCGCCGGATAAGATCCTTGTTCTCGCCTGCCGTCACCTTTTATTTCCTTCCGGAACGTCGCGCTGAGCGCTGCGGCTGAACGCAACTGAAAGTCCCCGCTCGAATAGACGAGCCTCGGCTCGGGACGGTGCCGCGGAATCGGCTGGTTGCAGGCTCTTCCTCGCGAAGGTCCCTGTCAATGGAGACTTACCACGGGACAGCCCGCGGCTAAGGTCGATTCACTGGTTCCAAGGTGGAGAGAGTGATGCCGGTAAGGCAAGCGGTTCAGGAAGTGCTCATTCCAAATTCGCAGCACAGCGATTGGCTATCTAAGGAACAGCTGAACTCGATCACGCCAGAGATCCTCGTTGAGCGCATGAAGGCCTTGGCACCGCTGGTCGCGGACAATGCCCGAGAAGCAGAGCGACTGCGCCGGCCCGTTGACGATGTCTGGTCTGCGATCCGTAAGACGGGCGTTCTCTACCATTTCGTTCCCAAGAAATATGGCGGCCTCGAGTTCGACATTGGGACGTTTATCGATGCCGTGCTGCCAGTTGCCGAGGGCTGCGCCTCGACTGCCTGGGTAACGGCGTTCTGCATGGAACATAATTACCTGCTCGCCAATTTTCCCGAAGAGGCGCAGGAGGAGATCTTCAGCCAATTTCCATACATTACCGCGCCTGGGACGCTTTATCCTCCCGGTAATGCCGTTGCTGCGCAGGGGGGCTACCGCCTGACCGGGCGCTGGAAATGGGGAACCGGTGTGATGCATTCCGACTGGATAATGGTCGGAGCTATGGCTGCGCAGGAAGGGGGCGACCCCGAACTGCGGTTCTTCCTCATGCCGACCAGCGAGGTAGCAGTCCTTGATACCTGGTACGTCGATGGAATGGTGGGAACTGGAAGCAACGACATTCTAATCAACAATCTGTTCGTTCCCGAACATCGCACGCTAGCAGTAGCGGCTTTGCGCTCTGGAACGGCTTGGGGCCCCAAGCTTCATGGAAGTTGGATATTCCAGGTATCTATGCCCGTGCTGCTCGCCCTCACAGCGGCGATCGCTTCGCTCGGCGGAGCGCGTCGGTCCGTCCGATATTTGGAGGAGCGGCTCGTCGGCGGTGATCCAAAGCTTACGGAACGGCCAGCGGCACATATGAGGTTGGGAACAGCTCGCCTCGAAACGCATTCGGCTGAATCTATCATGCGTGCTGTAGGCCACCGCGTCGAAGCTATCGCGAAGAGTGGCGTGCCGGCGACTTTGGCCCAGCGGGTCGAGATGCGGGCGCAAATCTGTTATGCGGTGGAACTGTGCCGGACCGCCGTCCGGCGTATCAGCGAAATCGCAGGGTCCGGATCCCATTCGCTGGACAACCCGGTGCAGCGGTTTGCACGGGACCTCAATGTCATCTCAACCCATGCTCTCCTTGAATGGGACGGAGCCTCGGAAGCCTATGGGCGCTCATTGATCGGATTGGCTCCCAACTCGATGGTCGACGGCAAATAGCCTTCGCTGCGGAGGGCATCCGCTCAACTGGCCGAAAATTGCCCGGGGAGAGATCGTTGACCGCCGGATATGATATCGAATTCGAATGGATCCACGTTGCTTACCAAGAGCAGTCGGCGTTTGTTGAGACATACGGCTTTTCCGGCAACCAGGGCGCTATCAACCTCGAAGGCGTTCTGATCCGGCCAAAGGGTAAATCTTCGAGCACGTTGCTGATTTTCATGCATCCGGCATCGACGCTGCAACTGTTGCCGGTTCCGCGTGAAGCGGCTCGAAACGGAGCACATGTTCTGTGCGCCGGCAGCCGGTACGCGCGCAACGACACAGCGTGCATACTGGAAAAGGTGCTGCTCGATCTCGGAGCTTACATCCGCCATGCCAAGCAGGTTCTGGGGTACGAAAAGATCGTCCTGGTGGGTTGGAGTGGCGGAGGCTCGCTCTCTCTCATGTATCAAGCGCAGGCGGAGAACCCCTCTATCACCACAACGCCTGCGGGAGATCCCATAGACATTGCGGCAGCAGGGCTTCTCCCCGCGGAGGCCGTGATCTTCCAGGCGGCACATATTTCGCGAGCGCGTCTCCTGATCGACATCATCGATCCTTCGGTCCGGGATGAGCAGGATCCGGACATCCGGGATGGGTGGCTCGACATCTACAATCCCAAGAACCCCAACCAGCCGCCTTACAGCCGGGACTTCATGCTTGAGTATCGAGCTGCACAACTCGAGCGGGTCCGACGGATCACATCCTGGGTGAAAACGCGGCTGGAAACCTTGAAAGAGGCGAACGGCCTGGAGTTGGAGCGTGGTTTTGTGACCCATCGCACCTTGGCGGACCCTCGCTTTCTCGATCCGCGATTGGATCCGAATGATCGGACGGTCGGCTGGTGCTACTTGGGCCATCCCGAAACTGCCAATTCGGGCCCTGTCGGCTTGGCACGCTTTTCGACCTTGCGCGCCTGGCTATCCCAGTGGTCGATCGATGACACAAATGCGGACGGCCTGAATTGCGCAGCCAACATAAGTGTCCCGCTCCTCGTCATCGAAAATTCTGCTGATGATGCTGTACCGCAGGATCACTGCCCGAGCGTTTTCAAGGCGGCTGGGTCGGAGGATAAGACCTACGAAGTCATTAGGGGGGCAACCCACTATTACGCGGGGCAGCCGGAACTTCTACGCCGAGCGACAGAGGAAACGCTCGGGTGGCTCAGCGCGCGAAGGCTTATCTCTTAGTCGTTCTTTAGTGTTGCATATGATTGACGGGATCTCTCCAGTGACCTCCGCAAGACGGATCAGGTCAAGAGAATCAGGAGGACACAAGATTTTGTGACCATCTCGGCGGGTATCCGACCTCATATATTTTGCGAAGGGCCAAACCATGCTTGTGCAGGACCAGAATTACGTCGGCAATAGCGTTCAGAACCCCTCATTCGGTTGGACCAGCCTATCGCATGTTCCCGATGACGTGGAGTTGCGCCCGGTAGAGCTAAGCGCTGAGGATCGCGCCCCGTCACGCGGGCTGCTGTACCTGCCGAAAGGTCGGAAGCCAAAGGTGGGTATCCATATGATGCACCCTCGGGCAGACCAATCGACGAACTACAATATCATTCCGCTTGTCCGGGCGGGTTGTGCAGCGCTGGGCCGATCCAGTAGATGGCCGAACAACGACAGCGCCACGACGCACGAGCATCTCCTTCTCGACATGGCTGCGGGTATTCGACGCCTGAAGGAGGCTGGCTGCGAAAAAATTGTGTTGGTCGGCAACAGCGGAGGCGGGACGCTGGCGGCATTCTACCAGGAACAAGCAAGTGCGGCCCCTGGTCAACGTTTGCGGGCGACGCCGGCGGGCGACCCGCTCGACCTGAATGATTTCGATTTGCCGGTGGCAGATGGCCTCGCGATCATCGGAGGGCATATCGGCCAAGGCGGGGTCATGCGGAAGCTCATCGACGCCGCGGTCGTCGACGAGGGAGATCCGCTGGCGACCGATGCCAGACTAGACATGTACGATGCACGGAACGGCTTCGTGCTCCCGCCCGCATCGAGTCATTACGGCGCCGATTTTCTGGCTCGCTACGATGCTGCGCAAGCTGAGAGAGTGAGTCGAATCGACGCGCGCGCCTTGTCTCTGATCGAGCGAAGCCATGAGGCCGCTGCTTTGGCCAGGAAGCTGGGTGACGGCGCCTCTCTCGCCCAGAAGCGAGCGGCTCAGATCGAGCAGGTCATGGTCATATACAGGACTACGGCATGTCCTGCCTTCGTCGACACCGGCATCGAAGCCGACGGCCGGAACGTGATGAGCTACTTCACGGGCAAACCGCATGAAGAGAATTACAGGGCCAGTGGTTTCGCGCGATATATTACGCCGAGGGCGTGGTTGAGTACCTGGAGTGTAAACTATTCAAAGGCATGCACGGTTCGCAACCTGAAGAACCAGACGGCGCCGCTTTTGATAGTTCATTATGCCGGTGATTGCGGAACCCGGTTGAGTGAAGTCGAAGAGATGTACGCCATGGCGGCCGCGTCGGACAAAACCCTGAAGATCGTCGAGGGTATTGATCATTACGGGCTCAAGATAATGCCGGACGGCCAGCCAGGCCCCCGCATGTGGGAAGGGACCGCAATGGTCGTCGATTGGGTTCGTGACCGGTTCGGCATCGACTAGGCGTCCAGGTCAAAGTTCGGGATCGTCAGCGAACCGTCCGTCGGACGTCCATATTCTGAACTGACGGATCACTTGTAACAGGGCGAGATCCCGTGGCTTTGTTCGGCCGAGCGGCATTATCCAGGAATGACCGGTGTCTACTGAGATGGGGACAGCATTGCGACCCAGATGACATCATTGAGATTGTAGCACATCACGTTGGGTTTCTATGTCGTTTTCTACGGATATTCAGTGAGTGTACCGGGCGTTTGTACGAAAAATCTCCTGGCCTTTTCTACTTAGCACGGTGATCTGTTCAATATCTGCCGTGAGAAAGGACAATCTGGAGGACGCCGAAATAATCGGTTGCCGCGCTTTGCGTGGCGTCAACTGCAGCGGCTGCTGTCTGGGAGAGGTAGATGAACTTTAGGGTTTTCAGCAGTTCGGCAATACTGCTTTGCACGAACGCGCTTGTTGCATCCGCTTGGGCGCAAGCCGTCCCTGCAAGCACAGAGACGCCTGAGGCTGCCATCCCGAGAGATGATGCTGGCGCCGAAATTATCGTCACCGCAAGAAAGCGCAACGAGACCAGTATCCAGGTGCCGGTCTCCATGTTGGCGTTGGGGCGCGAGCAACTGGAAAGATATGGGGCGTCCGATCTGCTCACCCTGAGCAGCCAGACGCCCGGTCTCGTCGTGACGAGCGCCAATTCTGGCTCTGGCGGCGGTGTGGCAGTCCGAGGCGTCACGACCGGACTGAACAACCCGTCCACGGATCAGGCCGTTTCGTTTGTCATAGATTCCGTTCCGGTGGGCACTGGCCACTTCGTTCGCCTCGGCCTGATCGATCTTCAGCAGATGGAAGTCTTGAAAGGTCCGCAGGCGCTATTCTTTGGGAAGAACAGCCCTGGCGGCATTATATCGATGCGAAGCGCCGATCCGGGAGCGAAGACGGAGTTTGGAGCCAAGGTCGACTATGAGTTCGAGGCGCGGGAGAAGACGGCCCAATTTATCGCTTCCGGCCCCATCACCGATGAGTTGGGTGTCCGGGCCGTGGTCGCGTACCGCGACATGGAAGGGTATATCGTCAACAAATCGCCGCTCGTTCCCAATCTCGCGTTTGAGCCTAGTCGGCGCCGGAATCCGGCCGCCAACGAGATTTTTGTCCGGGGCACCGCACTCTATCGCCCCTCGTCCGATCTCTTGGTTCGGGCGAAATATTCCTACAATCGTCTCAAGGGATCTTCGACGCTGGCCATGAACCAGCGCATCTATTGCCCGAGAGGTGCGCCGCAAGTCGTCGGTCTCCCTGTCGCCGTCGACGATTGCAAGCCAGACTTCGTCAATTATGTCGCTGACCCAAGCCCTAACATCGTCGCTCAATTTCCGGGTTCGCTGCGCCGCAACGGGCTGGGATCGCGCCAGCACCTGGGCGGCCTTGAGATTAACTACAATGTGGCACCGCAGATCGCCTTCACATCGGTTTCCGGTATTTACGATTTGAAGGAGCGCAACATCGGCGATGCCACGTATATGCCGGTTGCGCTTGCGATGGTGAATCCGCAGTCCAAGCGTAGAGAGCTTTCCCAGGAAATTCGCCTCGTTACGTCTCGCTCGGATTGGCCGGTCAACTTCACGATTGGCGCCTTCTACCAAGACCTGAAGTACTATAATAGAATAGATATCATCCTCGACAACTTTGCGTTGGGAGCCGCGCCCGCTCCCGGGACCGGAAGGTTGACGGCAAACAGCGAGTTTCGGATCAACGGCACGGCCTACTCATTCTTTGGTCAGGGGCTTTGGGCTATCACTCCGCAACTCGAACTGGCGGGCGGTGCTCGCTGGAGCAAGGAAAAGAAGAAGCTCAGCCCGTTCCAGCGCGGTATTCTGCTGGCCACGGCGAAGCCGAACGTCTCCTTCGACAATCTCTCTCCTGAAGTTACCCTTTCGTGGCGCCCCGACAGGCAGCTCAACATTTTCGGCGCTTTCCGGAATGGCTTCCGCTCGGGAGGCTTCAACACCGCAAATACGGGCGGCACTCCAAATCTTGATTTGTCATACCGCCCCGAAAAAGCGCGTGGTTTCGAAGCGGGTATCAAGGGCGTGCGCGGTGCGTTCCGATTTGGCCTGACCGGGTACACCTACAGATATTCCGATCTGCAGGTCTCGGCCTTTAATCCGGTCACTCTCGTCCAGAATGTTTCCAACGCTGGCGCAGCGCGGATCAAGGGAATCGAGGCCGAACTTGGTTATCGTCCCAGCGAACTGCCAGGCTTCGAGATCCACGGCAGCGCCAACTACAACAAGGCGCGCTACACGTTCTTTATCGCCGATTGCTTCACCGGTCAGACTATCGCCGAGGGCTGCAATCTTGTTCCCAAGGCCACCGGTCAATTTCAAAAACAGGATCTAAAGGGCAGGCCGCTGCGGCTCGCCCCGACGTGGACGGGTGCGGCCGGGTTCTCTTATTCAACGGATCTGCCCGGAGGTAAGGGGCTGACTATAACAGCTGACGCGAATTACAACTCGGGCTACTGGACCAACCTGTCGCTCGCGGCGGGCAGCCACCAGGATGACTATGTGACGCTCAGCGCTAGCGCGCGTCTCCGTCTGGCCGAGGATCGTTTCGAACTCGCCCTGATCGGAGAGAATTTGACCAATCAGGCCGTATTCACGGACGCCAATGGCGTATCACTTACGGGTGTCGCTGCTCGTACCGGTACGGCGACGGCGGGTGGCCAGGCGGATTTGGCGGCACCTGTGCTGCGCGGTCGGCAAATTCGTCTACAGGGGGTGCTCAAGTTCTAACAGAAGGCCGGGCGGTTCGCCCATCACCGAGAAGCCATTCGAAAGAAGGACCATCCACTTGAGCAGGAGCCGGACGTTGTATCCGGCTGCGGCAAGATGGCGTTTGCGGCATCACCGGATTGATGGGCGAGATAGTTGCGGCCCGCTGGGCTCGGCCTTGAGCAGGCCGATGAAGGGTTCGACGGCGGATCGTCGTCGCAACTCGCGCTTGATGGTCTGGTTGACGCGCGCTTCCGGTCTGAGGTGAAGACCGGAAGCGATACCTCGGGGGCGTTGTGGCCGCGGTAGCCGGCATCGGCGACGATCCGGGCGTGCCCGGCGCCGATCTGCGCCTCGCCGGCGGGAATGACCTTGACGATGCTATGGCCGTCGCCGGGGGACAGGCTGCGGATTGTCCGGCAGCGCTGCGACCTGGGCGACGAACTGGCCGCCCTTGCAGCGGCCATTAGGTTGGTCACGCCGACCTAAACGCCCAACTCATAGGGCACACCCGCCTTGCCTTTGCCGATGCATTCGACCTCGGGTTGCCCCAAGCGGATGCTGCCATGAACCATGGCGAGCCGCACAGCCGCTCGAGCGCCAGCTGCATCCGCGGGCGTCAGTCGGAATTATCACGTTCTTGGCCTGCACCGCCGTATCGACGATGATCCCTGAAAATTCCGGCAGCCTGGCCTCTCCGGTCCGGGTAGCGACGCTCAGGCTCTCTTGGACCACCGCGATCAGCCGTTCCTCGCCCACGCGCTGGTGCCCGCGGGTCAGCTATGAACTGTCGGCGGTGGCTTGTGCTGGAAGAATTCTTCGCTTCTCGAGCCGGTGGGCACACAGGGTATCGTTCGAGATCGTCATGTGCTTGAGGATCGCCAGCCCTGCTATCCAGTCGTGTCGACGGCGGCGTTGGATGGGTTCTATCCTCCTAGATCGCCCCGAGCCGCTCTTGGAGAAAAGCTCAGGTCGATCTTCCCGGCCGTGGCGAGCGTCGCGAGGCGCCTGTCCGGATATCCTGCAGGCGCGGGCAGAAGCGAAAGTTCAGCATGGCGCAAAGGGCGAAGTATAATCGATCGCACCGCCGGTGGCGGTTATAGTGCTCGACGATCCTCAGATCGGTTCCATGGCTTGCGAGGCCGTCGAGCACATAGGGCGCCGCATGCGGCGCGACGTTGACGAGTTGCTCCTGCTAGTCGAGCTTGGCGCAGGAGAAGCTGGCTGCGTCATCGACACTGCCCTTGCCGTTGTAGCGCGCGACCTGCGGGAAGGGGCAGAGCGGACGAGTGCGCACGACTTGACCTTCCTTGTTGAACTTCGATGCGATCACCGCCGCTGGCGCGATCCCCTTCTCTACCCAGTCCTGAATTGGCTTGAGCATGTTAAACACATCGGGACCATCGCCGCCCGAGCAATGGCCTACCCCCGGCGCGACGTAGTAGCGCACAAACTCGTCTGCCGCCTCCTGTCCCATGGTCTTAACGACATCCTGGTAATATTCGGTGGCTAGGAGGGGCGAAAGCAGCGGATCGGCCTCACCCATATACATGATGAGCTTGCCACCCGCGCGCTTGAACGGCGAGAGGTCGGGATCCTGGTAGCTGAGTATCCAGCTCAGCTTTTTCATGGCATAGTCGTAGCCTTCTTCCAGATTGAGCGACTTGCCCGGATCGAAGGCCGGATTTTCATAGAGAAAGCCGGCCCAGAACTCCGCATTCGCTGACGTCCCCCAGAAACCGCCCGGAGCAAAGCTCGTCGCTCCCAAAAACACGAAGCCCTGCTCGGAACCTGGCATATAGGGATAGGCGAGCCGGTCTCCATTGCTCCTACGGATACCGGTGTAAATCTCGTCGAGAGCACTTGCCTGCCCCGGGGTCAGGCAATCCTCCCGTTCGCCGGCCTTGCAGAGGAGCCTTTTCGTGTCGACGTGACACTGACCGGCCTGGCTGATCAGGCCATCCTTCAGGCCGTCCCTTGCGTCGCACTGTTGCATCACGGCGGCATGGATGAATGGAATTTTCGCCGGCGGGATACGCGCCGCCGGATCGCGCACCTGCCGCAAGATATAGGCGGATGACGATGTTATCGAGCGGATCCAGTCGCGCGCTGCATTGCCCGCCACGATCCCGTCGTAATCCGCAGACCAGCGCTGGGCATTGACCATCCCCATCGCTCCGCCGCGCGAGCAGCCGTTCCAGTAGGAATAGTTCGGCTTTTTGCCGTAGAACTTCTCTGCAATCCGCTTTGCGCCGGTCGTCGAGACGTGGACCGCTCGATAGCCGAAATCGGCGAGTTTTTGCGGCTGCCCGGCTGCCCACATCAGCCCAGCGGGCGCGGAGCGGTGGCCGTAATCTGTCGCCATGGCGGCGTAACCCTGATCCATGGCTTTCGCCAGGCCGCTGAGCGATATGCTCCCGCCGAAGCCACCCGCCCCCACCCCATAGAAGCGGCCGTTCCAGTCCGCTGGCACCGGCAGCCATGCCTCGTAATGGATCTCCGATTGGTCAGGCTTAGCGAGCACCTCTACCCGGCAAAACGGCTTTGTGGTGGCGGGCGGCGGCGTTGCCTCTCCGCTCCCATAATCGGGTTCGAGAATCTTGAATTGGGTCTGAACCATCGTCGCGTTTGTCACGCGTGTGTCTGGCCCAAGATCGATGTCCTTGAGCGCTGCGCAGCGTCCGGCATCGCTGCCTTGCCCGCTTGGCGTAGCGGCTTGCACCGGGACGGCTGCGCCCGCCATCAAAGTCAATCCACCGACATAAAGACTGATGCGCTTCTTTGACATATCGCTCTCCTAGCAAAGCGTGTGATTAGGACTCTGGCGAATGAAAGGCGGTTTTGCCGCTCCGGTCGCGCCACGGCGTCAGGGGCTTCCGTGGCGCGCCGGGAGCTTAGCGGCTTGCGCTTTGACTTGCCTGTTTGATTGGAAGCGTGAGCGCAGACGGGTGATCCTTGTCGAAGTAGATCGTGACCTTCGGTGCTGGCGTGACGACGGGCGTATCGAAATTGCCCTTATCAGAATTTGTGATGGCAAGCCGCAACCGATAACCGGCGCGGATTCGCTGCGCCATCGGATAGAGCGCGACCTCGAGCTTCTCCACCTTACCCGGCACCAGCGGCTTCTGGTCTGCGCGCATGCTCGAATGCCAGGGGAGTCCGAATGTTTCGTACGGGGCCTGCCGTGTTGCGCGATTGGATGCCCGGATCGCCCCGTCCCCGATCAGCTCCGCTTTGCCTGACGGATCGACGGACTCGAGATAGAAAAAGAAATCCTGATCCTTGGCCGTCGACGAAATCCAGAGGTTGAGCAGCGGGTAGCCGATGATCTCGGTATCCGTCGCGAATGGCTCAGTAGCGAAGAGGACCGCGTTCGCGTCGAGCGTCGCGGTGTCGTCGGTGAGAGGGTGCGCCGGATCGCTAAACAAATTGAACCGTCCGCGGATAGCGCGCGTCGAAGCTTCGTAGTTTGCGGTATAGGTATAGCGCCCGCGGCGGGCGCTGGCGCTGGCGGCAGGCAGAAGCGCGCCGCCCGCGTCACCCGCCGCGTCGCTCCAGAGGGCAAAGCTGGTGGGCGTCACATCTGGAATGGGCCAGCGGTCGGCGGTGCGCCATTCCTGCCCGGCTGGGGATCCGCCGACGTAATAGCGGATGGGCGGCCCGTCCATCGCTCCGTTTTGGGTGCCCTTCAGCCAATAATCGAACCAGCGAAGATGTTCCGCCGACAAGTTATACTTGTCAGACGAATACCACTCACAGTGTTTCCATGGCCCAATTATCATCTTCTGGCGGATTCCGGCGCTGGCAGCTGTGCCATAGAACGCAAATGCCTGATCAGTGGCGATATCCCGCCAACCGGAGAACTGCAGTTCGCTGATGCCTGCCATGCGCATGTTGGGGATCATCGTATAATGATCGGCCAGCGGGCGGGCGAGCTTTGGATCAGTAACCGGGTCAAGGCGAAACGGCGCTGCTTCCCGCACCTTCTGCATCGATGGCGTCCCCGCAGCCCAGCCGCGCTTGTGATCCTCGGTCGCCGCCTGGAGCAGCTTGCCATCAGTATCGGTATCCACCCGCGGCCCCGCGTTCGTAACGTCAAGCCTGTACATGGTCTTCTCAACGACATCGAAGAACGCGGTCTGTGTCGCGCCGTTGACCATGAAAGCGGGAAAGCTGTCGATGACGAACGAGCTCGCCGCCATGGTCTTCATGCTGGGCGGTGCCGCGCTCGCAGCCCAAAG
The DNA here is from genome assembly GCF_037861105.1 of Rhizorhabdus argentea. Taxonomy (NCBI): domain Bacteria; kingdom Pseudomonadati; phylum Pseudomonadota; class Alphaproteobacteria; order Sphingomonadales; family Rhizorhabdaceae; genus Rhizorhabdus; species Rhizorhabdus argentea. Next base: position 6,198 of record NZ_JBANFK010000006.1, on the reverse strand, counting down.
TTGCGTCAGACCGGGGTAAGAACACCCCATCGTTCCGACCTTGCCCGAGCTCCACGGCTGGTGCCCCCCCCATTCGACGAGATCGTACATGTCGTTGCGCTCGGTGTCGCCGAAGTTGGTCATCACCCCTTGACCGAATGAAGCGCCACGCCCGCGAATATCGGCCGAGACGATCACATAACCGTGCCGAAGCAGTTCGTTAGCAAGCGACGCGCCGGAGGAGAGGCTGAGCGTCTTAGGATCGTCGCTTGCTCGATGATAAGGTGTCGCGTGCAGTATCACCGGCAGAGGCACCGATGCCACCACACCGCGGTCGGTTGGACGGTAGATTTCTACGGCGAGCCTCGTCCCGTCGCGCATCGAGACATATTCCGATGATTTTACCCAGCCGTTATAGGTTGCCGCGCCCGGCTGATAGTCGGCGATATCGCCGGCGGTCGGACCCTGGGTAATTCCCGGTGCCGCAGACGACGCGAGCAGTACTGCCGCCATCAACATCGTCTTCTTCTTTGAGTCCGCCATTTCCATTCTCCGATCTCGCGGTCGCGGTGATAGGCCGGGGCTCACACGTGGCTGCATTTATTTGACGCTTGATGCCACGGTTCAATCAGGCGCGGTCAGTGGGAAGGTGCTTGAGCGGCCCAGCGTTATCCGCTGGGCCGCTCCAGTCCTAGGGCAGAACCCGGCGTTCGGCTGCTCTAGAAGTCATAGCGCAGCTGAAGATACCAGCTCCTTGGCTCGGAGAGCTGAGCATATTGTGTTCCGGTGAGGGTGAACGAACTGATGCCGCTGACGATGTACGTCTTATTGGTGACATTGGTCATCGAGCCAGCCGCGCTGAATCGGCTGCCCCGAATGTTTCGCCAATCAAACCGCAAATCCATTATTGTATAGCCCTTGCGGAGATAGGGATCGCTGTTCGGACCGAGCGCGCTTTGCACCGTAAGAGGAGAGGTGTCGGCCAGAACGGAGGTGTTGGTGGGATTGTCACCGCCGATGAAGCTGGATTTATGGTAGATATTCGCCGTCAGCGTGATGTCCTCATCGATCCAAGGCTTTAATAGAAGCGACGGCTGGATATTCCACATGTATTTGGAAGTATCACCATAGACGTCAGGCTTGAACTTCTTGCTAAAGCTTCCGATTGTGAGGTTTCCGCGGGCATGATCAATCACGACGGGTGTAGTTCCGGGCAGCCCGGCGCAATGCTCATACCAATAGTTGGCAGCGCACGTCGTATTGTCGATCCACTTGGAGTATTTGGCGTCAGTCAGTACGAAGCTTCCGGATAGCTGGAACCACGGCGTCGGATTGACGGAAGTCTCGAATTCAATGCCCTGGATGGTTGCGTCGGCCACGTTGCTGGTGACCGTCTGGCCGCCGCCATTGGGCAGAATCACATTGCGTTGAATGCTGCTGTACCAGTCCTTGTAGATGGCGATGTTCGTGCGGCCGCGCATGCCGCCGAGTTCCCAATCGGCCTTGGCGCCGATCTCCACATCCTTGATTTTCTCCGGCCCGAAGATGCGAAGCGGGTTATTAAGGGGAGCATTGCCGTTGATTCCGCCTCCCTTGTATCCGGTGCGGTGCGTGGCGTACAGGAACAAGCCCCGGCTGACCTGCCAGTCGGCGCCAATCGTATAGGTGTTCGCGGTAGCCGTGGGCGCCCTGGTCGTAGTGATCGGCGCGCCCGGCAGCGAATCGCGGCCCATGACCGGCAGGCTGAAATAATTGCCCTTGAAGTTGACCAGATAGCTTTGGGTCAGCGTGATGTCGGAACGGCTGCGGTCCCAGGTATGGCGGAAGCCACCGGTGACGTGCACCTCGGGCGTGATCGCGAAGGTGCCCTGGCCATAGGCGGCGTAACTCGTTGCGGAACTTCGCGCCAACGTCGTCCTGCAAATACCGTCTGGGGCCGCGGCACATGTCCCGTCGGCGGGGTTGATGGGGCCATTGATCGGATCGCCGATCACGCCGCCATAGGCCACGAGAAATCCCTGATTCGGATTCCAGTCTCGGATCGCGTTTTGGCGGTAGTAGAAGCCGGTCTGCCAATCGAGGCGATTGTCGAAAGCCTTGCCTTGCAGCTGAATTTCGTTGCGCCACTGTCGTGAGGGGAAACCGCCGCGCGTATTGTGGCGTCCAGACGTGCTGGAAGTGGTGCCGGCTGCAAAAAAGCCGCGAGTATCGAGAAGTGGGACATCCACGCCATCGATATCTGCTCCCGGGCTCGTCGACTTGCTCCAGAAAACTCCGAATATGTTCTTCAGCGTCACATTGGGCGTGATCTCCCATCGGGTCTGGTTCACGAAGCCGGTGAAGCTGCTGTGACCGCGCAAATTGTAATTATAAAAGGTCTTTCGCGGTCCTGCGAGAGTCTGCCGCGCGAGCGCGTCGGTTGCGAACTGGGCGTAGGTCTTGCCAGCCGGCGGCGCATAGCCCGCGAGAAACTCGAACGCCGCGGCCGTCGAGGGGAACGTCGCCGGCGCGAAATCACGCGCGAAAGGGTTCTGGAAGCGGGGGTCTGAATAGACGAGTGCCGCGCCATTTCCGTTGGAACGCGTGTGGCTGCCGGCGTAGACCGTGTAGTTTTCGATGGTATCTGTCGGCCGCCAGATCACGGATACCCGCCACTGCGCCTTATCGATGTTGTCAAGCTTCGTGTGTTCCGGAGTGTAGGACGGTATCCCGGTGGTGAACCCGTCGCGCTTGCGCCACTGCCCGGCGACCCGGACCATCAGCCTGTCGGGCACGATCGCACCGCCGACGGCGCCCTCGAACTGCTTATAGGAGCGGTCGCCGAGTTGCCCGCTGGCATAACCTGAAAACTCGTCGGTCGGTTTGCGCGGCTGGAAGAGGATGACGCCGCCGGTCGCCGTCTCGCCGAACAGGGTGCCCTGGGGCCCTTTCACAACCTGGAAGCTCTCGAGATCGTAGAAGGATGGCTCGAAGTTTGGCACTTCGGCAAAATAGGCTACCACCGATTGTTGGCCGGTGTTGAAGCTGGCGCCCTGTCCACGAATGGAGGGATTGAAGCAGTCTCGGCCGTAATTGCAAGTGTTGGTCGCGAGACCGGAGATTTTGTTCAGATCGTTGGGGTTGTTCACGACAAGGGCATCGAGTTTAGCGCCGCTAAGTGCTGTTACGGCAATCGGCACACTCTGCACATTCTCCGCGCGGCGCCGCGCCATGACGATAATCTCGTCGCTCGTGGCCGAAGGCGGTTCAGAGGTCCCGCGCGTGACGGCCGCCGATTGGGCATGAGCCGGGTAAAGGCTTGCCAACGTCGCCAGTGTAAACAGGCATGAATTCCTTGCTATCATGATCATCCCCTCTCGATGTGATTAGCGGCGGATCTTTTCCCTGCCGCTCGATTTAGCCAGAGACGCGGTTGCTACAGTACAAGCATCGACGTCGGGGCACGTAACCTCCCATGCAGCGCGCGCGCTGAAGCCGCTGCCTTGGATCAAAATTCTGTTCCCGCGCAGAATGATTTGAGGATCTGCGCGTAGCCGACATCCAAGGGCGGCCAGCGCGAGATTGGCGATTTCCGACTCAGGGCACCGGCTGCCGCAGAAGGTACGATACGGTTGATGTCCTTCTCCCCCTGATTGAACAAATCCCACTACGCCCGGAAAGCAGTCGTAAAACGCGACATTCAATCCGGGGCCCTCACAAACCGGAGCCGTTATCTGAATGAAGGCATTTGCGCTGCAATGCTGTCCCCGCCGCATTAGACAAGGTTGGTTTTTCGGATTGCAGCGCGTCGAAGACGAACAGGTGGCCGCACATCGTTGAGAGGCTAGCGACAACGGCAGTTTCTACGCCGCTTATAGGCCGCCGCTTCGTCCGCGTCGGCTTGGCGCCACGCGCACGCCGGTTGAAAGCCCGCGGAGCAACGGCAGGGCGGTGGCGTGGTATGATATCGGAGCTCGCGAGCCGCTTGAACCGATGTTGATCGAAAGCTCCTGCATCAACTCAGCTTGGGATGCGTCCCATGCGAATGCCTGGCTCGCCTGCGGAGCTGCGCTTCCCATTTGGACACGCAGTTCATCGCGATCCACCTGCTGCCTGCTATGATCCGCATATTCAGCGATGTCACGCGGTAGGCAAAGCAGCCCAGTGACTCCCTCAACCATTAAGGCTCTCGCACTCGGTGCCGAAATGGGAATGGAGATTCAGCCTTCTGGGCTGTTGAGCGTGAGCTGATCAAAAAGATGCTGACCCGGGTCAAAAATCCCGGATGTGCCATTCCGCGTGTTAGACCAGAATCTTCGCGCCGATGCCCGATCAGCGTGGGGGGCCTTTCGGCGAGGGGCGTGAACGGATTTGTGAACTTGGTCCAGAGAGGCCAAAGGAGTTATGGACGCAAAATGATGGATTATTCTTTCCGGAGGAGCTTACCCTGAGCTCAGCCCAAGAGCCGCGCCAAGGCCGTTCAGTCACCGACTGCTAAGCCTGGCGCGGACGCATCTGGCCGTAATTACGGGCCGCGTTACGTATCCACCGGGCAATTCGGATGCGGCAAAGCCAAGCACTGATGGAATAACCACACTGAAGGCGTCGGCAGCCTTCCTCCCGGCGTGAGGTCAGATCACGGCCCACCAAATTATAGATATCCTGCACCACGCTGAACGCAGCGTCCTTGAAAGGTGAATAGATTTGAACGTGTCAGCCGTCAGGTCGCAGGTGGCGGCAAAACCGGCAGCAGGTCGATGAATGAACGCACTGGACGCGTTCCGTCCCATTCGGCCGCGACGGCTTCCGCTTTCTTGAAAAAATCGCCGAACACGCTCTCCACGTTCAACTGCGACAGGATCGCGTCGGGACGATTTTTCGGTCCAAGGTAGGTTTCCATCAGGTTGCCATCAGCAGTGTAAAGTTCCATGACGATATCAAAATCCCCGCCGCGTGACTTGGCCTGGGCGAGGGCCGCATCGTAATCATCGCAGAAATAGGCGAGGTGATGCATGCCGCCCTCAGGATGTTCCGCCAGGAAATCACTGTAGGGAGACGGCGTGTTGTCAAGCGGTTGGAGATATTCGTACATCATCGAGCCCGAATAGGCGATGGCTATGGAAACCGGAACTTCGCGACGCTGACCGCGATAGCGCATGCGCAGGATCAGATTCGGATCGACAAAGAAGGGGCCGATGCCGACCTCAACGCAGCGATGGATCTGTTCGTCGATATTGCGAACAACGAATGCAGTCTGCATTGCGGAGCCGAAAAATCTGCTCATAACTTACTCTCTCTCTTTACCATTCAGGTTTTCTTTTTGCCGCGCAATTGGCCGGAGGCTGTTATCAGTGTTCCCGCTCCATATGGGCCCTGCAAGAACTGCCTCCGATCATCATAACGAGGCATCGCCGTGGCTATCTGCGAAGGTGTAATTCCTTCAGCGGTCGCCACTCGTCAACGGTAGAGGTCGATCTGTTTGACAAAGTGGACCGAGTGTCAAAGCTGCGAGATTGCATCGGTGCGGTCGCAACTCCAAAACAACATAGCGAAAGGAGCACCTGGGGCGCGACAGCGTGAGGCCTCGCAACCACAATAGCGATCGGGCTGACCGGAAATGCGGAATTTCAGACGTGGAATCAGAGGCTCGATGTGAAACAACCCGTTCTGTTGAGTGGCGGTAACAGCGACCTTGGCGGTGTCATTGTCTGTGCAGCGACCGATGGGCAGGGTCCCCTCGAGACCATTCCTCTCGCCGCGGCACGAGCGGCACTGGAGATAAACGCCTTGGCCTGCCTTGCGGTGTATCAAGCAAGCATGCCGGCCCTTCGACGACAGCATGGCCGGTTGGTCCTCGTCAGTTCCACCAGCGACCGGATCACTCTACCCTTTCTGAGAGTGTATGGAATTCGTCGCCCTTTCGGAAGGAGCGGACTGGTCGCAGATGAGCTCTGCCGCGCAGGTCGCCGAAAAGATCGGCGCGGCTTATCGAGATCCCGATCCAGAACCGCGTTACCTTCTCGGGGCGGATGCAGAGTACCCCATAGCGGAACGCAAGGCCCGGCCCGACCGGGAGATGGACGCTCTCGCCACGGAAATATATGGAATGGCGCCGGCCCCAATCGGGTGACGACCAACTGCTACTCGATAATAATAAGACTTGAGGACAATGACATGCTTGTGCCGCAATCCTTCAATGACCTGACCCCCGAGACGCTGACCAATATTGTCCAGACCGCG